>CAZPTV010000394.1:0-2429 GCA_964589335.1 uncultured Bacteriovoracaceae bacterium | reverse complement strand
GATTTGTTTTTAATGGATAAATAAATACTCATTAATTAGTATTTAAAGATTCATATAAATCTTTGCCCGAATATTTAGACGGATTTCAATATACATGTGCGGTTTTGAGAGACCTAGAAAATATAGAACGTGTTTCTTATGAACTCGCCATTGATAATCAAAATGAAGGCGTTAACTATATCGAAGCGCGCTTTGCACCTCAGCTTTTTATGGATCATCAAAAAGGGCTAACCTTTGATAAAGTTTTATCTGCAAGTCATCGAGGTTTTGAGAAAGCAAAAAAGGAATACAATTCAAATAAACTAATAAAATCTGGAGAAAAACCAGAGTTTAATTACGGGATCATAGCATGCGCAATGCGAATGTTTGGTCCAAATGGGTTTTCTCCATATTACACTCAATTTTATAAATCGATGGAATTTTCAAGAGAGATGGAAGTCATGGCGCAAGCGGCACTACAGCTAGTTAAAGCGTCAGTAAAAACACGTGACAATATGGGGATTCCAATTGTGGGAATCGATCTTGCTGGACAAGAAGAAGGTTATCCTCCGTTTCGATTTAAAGAGGCTTACTCTTATGCCCACAAACACTTTATGCATAAAACTGTTCACGCAGGTGAAGCATATGGCGCAGAAAGTATTTTTCAAGCAATCACTGAGCTCTATGCCGACCGAATTGGACATGGATATTATCTTTTTGATTCCAAAAAAATCACGGATGTGAATATTAAAAATAGAAAAAAATACGTTCAAGATTTAGCATCATTTATTGCTGATAAGCGCGTTGTAATTGAAGTATGTCTCACTTCAAATTTACAAACCAATCCATCCATCAAGCATCCAAAAAACCATAAACTAAAAGAGATGCTTGAAAATCGAATGCCTGTAACAATTTGTACTGACAATCGACTGGTTTCAAATACTACAGTATCTAAAGAATATCGGTTGGCATTAGATCACTTTGATTTTCCATTAAAAATTCTTAAAGATGTTGTTGCCTATGGATTTAAAAAGAGCTTTTATCCAACACATTACGTACATAAAAGAGAATATGCAAAAGTTTGCATGCAATACTTTGATCGTATCGCAAAAAAACATGGTCTAATTTAAATTATTTAGTTCGAATTCCTTGCATCATTCTTAATGCAAAAATGCGAAACAACCAATTTGGACAAACCGTAAGTGCCCAGTAAATAAATTTAAATGGATACGGTTCAATGATTAGATATTTTCTTTTTAGAATTTGCTTTGTAAATTTCTCACACATCTTTGGCGCATCCCCTAAAAATGGCATGCTGCCTAGGTTTTTCTTCGTCATTGATGTTAAAATAAAGCCCGGTGAAACATTAACAACACTTACACCGAGAGATGAAAGCTCGGCATTTAAACCTTCTAAGTAATTTGTTAATGCAGCTTTACTTGCAGCATAGGTTCCTGATTCTGGAATTCCCCTTGCGGCTGCAACACTACTGATTCCCACAATAATCCCCTCACCTCTTGCGACCATTCTTTCTTTTATCCATTCAATCCCATCGATTGCTGCAAGAAGATTGACTTTCAATGTCCACAGCGCTTGTTCATAATTGTCTTGTTTAATTTTGCTTCGCCCAGTGACTCCTGCGTTTGCAATAAATATCCCAGTTCCATTTAACTGTGTGTCTAATTTCGAAAGAACTGCGCGAAACGCTGCCGAGTCTGTTACATCAGCGGTCTCGATGTAAACGTTTTTTGCTCCAGTACGGAGACATTCTTGCATCACTTCAGTTAACAGTTCTTTTCGTCTTGCAATGAGACCAATTGAAAATCCTCTACGCGAAAAACAAAGGGCGAATTCTTTACCCAAACCTTCACTAGCGCCAGTAATGATGACTGTGTTATTTTTTAATTTCGATGAATTCATGAATATTTTTTACAATTCTATATGCCGTGTAAGCAAAAAATGGAGCCGCAAATACATCAATTGAATAATGGACATGTTGTACAATTACACAAAACGCAACTGCTAGCGTTCCGATTCCCATTATTATTTTTGCTTTTTTTGTTGGTACTGAAAGAAATATTACTGACATGCTTGCCGTGTGGCCGGAGAAAAACAAATCTTTTAATAGTGTGTCCCCTGTTCCAAATAATTCAACAAACGGATCTCTTAAAATGATAATAGATTGAATTGGATCCAACGGAATTAAATACATTGCCATCATCCGAAAAAATACCATTAAGGTATAACTCTGAACTCCAATAATTAGATGCTTCGGACTTTTGAAAAGTGTGATAAATCCAAAAACGACTCCAAAATATATAATTACAAACGTGAACCACGTTACATCGATTGGTTTAAATAATCCTAAAATGGGATCCGGAATAATTGCGCCAACTCGTGATTCATTAAAAGTCATAAATCGAGCAGCGAATGAAAGTGCAATGACAAGT
>CAZPTV010000393.1:0-2431 GCA_964589335.1 uncultured Bacteriovoracaceae bacterium | reverse complement strand
GGGCCTTGGTATTCTTTGCAACCGAGGTATTTTCGTATTGTTGGATGCATTGAAAAAATATGATTCACGCGAAACGAAGGACTTGGATGGTCTGAGCTCAAAATATAATTATTTTTTTCACTGCTATTCTTTTCATTATGATCATTTTCAGTTTTAGCAATCGTAGAGCTCGATCCCTCTGGTTCAAATGAGCAGAGATCTCTAACTGAGTTATATATCGCCGTTCGAAGTTGATCGTTTGAAAGCTCTCGAAATCGACGATTCAGAATATCGACAACGATATGAGTTGCCATCCAGTCTGAAAATATTTCAGATATTTTTCCTTCTGGCTTACACTCTGCGGTTAAATCAGTTTCACTCACTCCAAAACATGCATTTAATTCTTTATACGACAAAATGTCTATCTTTGCTTCCCGTAGTTCGCATGGATCAATTGAATGGGCTAGTTCATGAGCTAGTGTAAAAGCTAAATTGTATTCACTTTGAACAGTGAATAGCATTGCTCCTCCAATACGTATTCTAGATTTTTCATCGCTCGTTCTTAAATAGTAAACATCATTACGTGTAATCAACCCAGGGTCATCATCATAAACCGATACTGGCGGAGGAACTTCTAACTCAACCTGTGTAATTCTTTTTTTCAAGAGGTCTTTGTCTTCTAATGTCAAAGCACGAAAAGATTGCATATCAACAAAACTAAGCATTGAATCACGAACCAAATTAAATAATTTTTTAATTCTCTGAACGTGTTCAGCATCATATACACGTTCAACTAAGATTTCATCTGCTGCTTTCTTAGTTATCTTACCCTTTTCTGCTAAAATTTTTTCATAAATACGCAAGACTTCAACTTCACCTTCTGCCTCTCTATAAACAACTCCAGTTGGATCACTCGATGCGGGCATGGTACAGACATAATTATATAAATCAGAACATCGATCGATTAAAATTCGGCGTTCAATTTCTTTGGGTGCCATTTCACCAATCGCTTGTGCTTCATTTTTAACTTTTATGATAATTGGAATTTCTTTTGGTTTTTCTCTAAAAAAGACTTTTTGAAAAAGTAGCGTACTGAATCCACCAAAAACTGTTGCACCAAAAAGCATCATCAATAACAGTGTGCGTTTCGGAATGGTTGGATCCTCCTATTGAATCACCAGATACATTAACAAAGCTCCAAGTGTTACAGCAAAAAGTAACGAGGCAATTATAATAAATCCGAATAAGATGTATGGAAAAAGCATTGCAAAAAATGCACGTGAACGACTTGAACCATAAACTTCACTCAGACCAACTACAGTAACTACAAAAACAAGAAGCGAGCTCGCTAAGGTACCCAAAACTGGAACAATAGAAAGAACACTTGGTGCTAAGCCATAGCAAATAATCTTTATGGTCGTTGAATATGTCTGCGGACGATCTTGCATTTTTTTGAATATAAATAAAACACCTAGATGAACAATCGCAGATATGAAAAATATTTTAATACACATTAAGAAAGGAAATAAAACCACATTTCCTGCGCCAAATAAAAAATCATTAACATTATGATGAAATCTTTCTATCGATCGTAGCGCACCTTCAGTTTCAGAGCTAAAAATATCAATACTTGAATCACTGATAATTTTATTCATCTTATTATTTAAACTATCCGTAATCAGTGATTTATAGATAAATTGCATTAAGTTACTAATCCACGTAACTGTAATTGCAAATGCGAGAGCAGAAGAAATTTTATCATTCGTTAAAAGTTCTAGTTTGTTTTTGGAAAAGAATTTAGTGGAACTCAGGGTAATTTCTTTAATTGTATCTAAAAATGGGAATCCAAAAAATCCATTAGATTTTGTCTCTTTATTTTTATTTCCATCGACTTGTTCGTTCAGCTTTTGTTGCTCGTTGAATTTAGATTGGGTTTCAAACAACTGTGGTGGTTCCATTTTTGAAACTTGATTTTGATAAAATTGATTTTCATCATTACTTTGAATTGAAAAACTTGGAAATTGGTCTTTCTGAACCAAGGGGGCATTGGCTTGAATTACATAAGCAGATCCACAATTGGGACAGATTCCTGTGTGCACAGGTAGATGGATGTCTAGATTTAAAAAGCACTGCTGACATTGTGTCAAAACAACCCCGATTCTGGTTTCACTATATCATTTATTCGGATTTTGCGCTTCTGCTTTTTGAAATCCTTTTACATTGATTGGCAACTTAATCGCTGTAGCCTTTTCAAGTTTTGCTATAACTCCAGAAAATGGACTGTTTTTAAATCGAATATAGTAATCATTTTTCTTCTCGGTATCACCATATATTACAATTGATCTCACTAATTTACCTTCTTTGTCGAAGAACTCCCACGAAGATAATTCACGATCACTTCCCTTGGGTGGCTTTTGAATTGAAGAAAATGAATCAACCTTTAATGTTTGAA
>CAZPTV010000392.1:0-2432 GCA_964589335.1 uncultured Bacteriovoracaceae bacterium | reverse complement strand
ACAATTAAGTTAATGATCATTTAAGTAAAAAAAACACTGAAGAGAAGAAGCAATAAATAGTGATGTTTACTGACGAGTTTAATCCCAGAGAAAAAACCAATTCCTTCATTTGTTTTTGGCTTGAGTTTATTCGCAATGTCTTTGCGTAATTCTGAAAATACAAGTCCAGCGGTATAGAACTGTAATAAACATGTAAAGCAAATGATATAGATAAGTGATAATGTGCCAATTTTATTGACGGTTAAAGAAACGATAAAACTTCCGATGACGCCGCCTAATATTGATCCTGCGTTCATAAAACCAAAATATTTTTTAGCGTTATTTTCTGGAAAATGGTCGACCGCAAGAGACCAAAGCTGTTCAATGATCACAATGACGTAAACATCTCCCCAAATATAGAATAATCCCGATATTGCTTTAGGATAATGGTCGTATAAATATCGAAATATAAATAATATGATACAAAAAATTAAAATTGAAAATCTTAAGACATTTATACGTTTAAATATTTCAAGTAATTTACTGTATAAAAATACAAACACGACACAGCTGAATGAAGTTCCCAACCATAAATATGGAAATGCTCCCGAACCCAAGTTTGATAGAACAAGGGATGATCGAACAGGACGTAATAAGTCGAAGCTAACAATAACTAATATAAAATTTATAAATAATACAAGAGTTGTAATTCGATCTTGCTTGTGGCTTCGCATTTACTGATGCTATCTGATTTTAAAGAAGAAATCACTTATCATCATCGTCTTCTTTATCTTTATTAACTTCTTTTATTTCTGTGGTCGCGTTTGTTTCACCTGATCCTGAAACGGCATCATTAATTTCAGTGTGGCGAATTAATCCACCAAGATATGCAGTTCTCGCATGAGTTGTTAGAGCAAAAATATATATAACAATTGAAAAATAGAGCCATGGTTTTAAATTTTTAAATCGATCCCAGAAATAAAACACAGCAGGAGCAATGAGAGCAAATATAATACTTGCAACAAGTGCAAGTTCCGCTGCTTCTTCATGGTTATGGATTGTTCCTTTTACCAATATAATTCCTTGAAGCTTTTTAACTGTATCTTCTGCGGCTTCACCAGTTTCGAGTGAGAGAAAACTAGAAATGGCTCCGGCAATTAGAATAAATAGTGAGAATGTTACAAATGATTTATCTCTTTTTAAAAGTCCCCAGAGTAGCATCAATCCACCAAAGAAAGTTGAAAAAATTGGTATATGATTAAGCATTAAGTGAAGATGGGTTTGCGACATATTATTCTCCTTTGATATTTCATAATATTAACAGTCTTGTTCTTTTATTTTGATCATTATTTTCATTTAATCTATTGGGCGGATGTCTAGTGCGTTTAGAAATATGCCAATAAGACATTTGTACTATGAGATTATATATGTTTTTTAATAGCTTAACTCTTGTGCGACGTATTATAATTGAGTCTGTTCATTTAAATAAATTGAGTCCATATTGTTAATATGAAGAGATTTTCATTTATTCCTTTATCGATTTTCTTTTTAGCAATCATAGTTTTTATTGGGATTGATCTTGCTTCTGATCTTAAAGAGCAGACTGGTATGTTACATTTCAGCATTGAAGCTTTTGTTGCTGTAATTGCATTTTGTGGAATATTAATCTTATTGCGAGATTGGAAAATATTAAAAGGTCAGGTAATTTTTCTGAATTCAGTTTTAGATGAAAAAGATACCGAAATAAAAAAATGGAGAGAAGCCCATCGTGAAATAATTGCTGGATTGAGTGTTGCCATTGATAAAGAATTTGATCGTTGGAAATTAACTGGCGCAGAAAAAGAAACCGCACATTTACTGTTAAAGGGTTTATCGCATAAAGAAATTGCAGCCATTCGAAGTTGTGCTGAAAAAACAATTCGTCAGCAAAGTACTGCGATTTATGCAAAGTCAGGTTTAGGCGGGCGTTCTGAGTTGGCGGCATATTTTCTTGAAGATTTATTAGGTCCACTGAATGAGGCACAAAATATGAATTCAGTGCTTTCAGAAAGATTATAATCGAAATTCGGCAATTCTTACCTCTGTTCGATATAGATCCATTTTGTCATAATACAGACTAGAGGGATTAGAACGCAGAGTTAGGAAAGCACGAATGAAACTACTTACAATTCTTGGTATTGTATTTTTATCAATACATTTTTCATACGCAGACTCTGATTCAAGAACAAGTCGAAGAGTTGGATTGAACGCGACTTTTAATGGTGATCCTGCCCCTTCAATTGCAGGAATAAATTTAAACGCAAATGCTTTTAGTTTTTTCAGAGTTTCTGGCGGCATTGGTGGATACTCTAGCGGTTTAGCAAATACACCGAGAGCTATATATAATTATACTGCGGCACCATTAGGTTATGCTGGTGTTCAAATTGTAAAACCTTTAGCATTTACTTTTGCTT
>CAZPTV010000391.1:0-2445 GCA_964589335.1 uncultured Bacteriovoracaceae bacterium | reverse complement strand
GAAGCATCTGGTCCAATCAGCTTCGTATCCTTTCCTAGATAGTAATAAACGACCGGTTGGGTGACCCCACATTGTTATTCGTTTATTTTGAAGTGCATTTTCTAATCGCATTGTCATATTGGGCTTATCCATTTGAAATCGGCTATGAATGGAACCGACGACAAAATCGAATTTTTTTAAAACACTATCTTCATAATCCAATTCTCCATTTTGAAGAATATCACTCTCAATCCCCTGAAATATTTTAATTTTCACTTTCTTTTGTAATTTTTTTACATCTTCTCTCTGCTGAAGAATTTGTTCTTCTTTCAATCCACCCGCATAAAAAGCGGATTTCGAATGATCGGAAATACCTATATACTCAAAACCCAGTCTCTCCGCCTCTCTAACCATTTCTTCTAGCGAGTTTTGCCCATCACTTGCAGTCGTGTGACAATGAAAAAAACCCTTAACTTTGCCATGAACTTTTATTCGATATGTTTTTGAGTTCGGTTTTCTATTTGTATCAAGCCACTCAGGTTCAAACCAAGTTGGTTCCCAATCCGAAAAGTCTTTCGGAAGAGATTGATTACGATCAACATAATAATTCTCAAGGAGATTTACACCTGTAGGGATCTTATTTAAAAAGGAATAATGTAATGGGAGTCCAATGGGTGTTTTTAGTACGTTACGTTTTAATTCTTCGCCTTCTTTATTTATAAAAGTAATGATCTTTTTTTGAAGATCATCAGGCACAACAAAAAGAAGATCGATTCTCTCTAAGATATCCAATCTTCTGCCATATGCACCAACATCAATAATTTTGAGAGTATCAAATTTTTTATTTAATGAAGCTTTTAGATTTTCAACCCAATCGAAAACATCTTCTAATCTTAATTTTCCGGACCTATTTTTAATTTCTTCAATGGATTGAAGAATCTTATCCTGAGCTTTTTGCCCAAAGCCCTTGATGTGTAGCAAACGGTTTTCACGACAACAATATTCCAACTCACCAATACTTGAGATTTTTAAATCATCAACTAATTGAAATGCTTTCTTAGGACCAACACCAGGAATGTTCATAAGCTCTAAAACACCCTGAGGAATTTTATCGGAAAGTTCACGGTGTAGATCCATTCTGCCACTTTCAAGAAATGATCTGATTTCTTTTTTTAAACCATCACCAATACCTGGAATTTTGACGCTACCATTCGAAATCATATCTAAAGACAAGGTTTCGGATTGCAATGTCGTTGCAGCTTTATCAAATGCACGTACCTTGAATTCATTTTCTCCAAGTATTCTTAAAAATGTTACGACATCGTGAAGTTGCTGGATCAAATCATCTTTTTTTGGCATCATGAGAAAAATCAAACTAATCGGAATCGAGCAAAATGAAAAGCACACAACTGAAAAATCTACTAATGAATATCCTGACTCAACCTACTGCGCCATTCCGTGAAAGCTGGGTTTGTTCATCCATAAAGGAAATCTGTGACTTTTATGAGATACCATACCATGAAGATTCATATGGTAATTTATGGATCAATGCTAAAAATTCACAAGAAGTAAAAAAATCACCTCTAATCATTGTGGCACATATGGACCATCCTGGAATGGTCGTTCAAAAGTTTTATAAGAATAAAAACAAAGTTTATGCGAATGCAAAATGGTTGGGTGGCGGACCACTAGATATAAAAAATCAAAAAGTTAAAATTTTCTCCCACGAAGATAGTCTTGTCATATTCAATGCCAAAGTTGTTAAACATACCGTTAAAGGATCTCGTGGACCTGATGAAGTACAATTAGAAATTGACACCCATATTCCTGCATCAGATGTCATGAGAAAAGCGGTTAAGAAATATGGTAAATTAACTGATATTTCTGCAAAAATACTCACGCCAAAAGGCTTCAATCTGTTTGGACCTTGGGGTGCTTGTCTTTGGTATAATGAATTACCACAAGCAGTCTCCATGAAAGGCGATACATTATTAACTAAAGCTGCCGATGATCTCGTAGGGGTCGCTGCAATGCTGGATGCATTGATGAATGCACTTAAAATAAACTATGACCTACGAACAACTTTATTCATTTCACGGGCTGAGGAATCTGGATTTCACGGCACCATGCACGCTCTTCGTGCTAAAATTATTGATCGTAAAAAAACTGCTATTCTTTCAGTTGAAACTAGTTCTCGATTACCTGGTGCAATTCCTGGGAATGGACCCGTCATAAGATTGGGTGACAAAATGACTGTTTTTGACCCAGCATTAGTACACTGGATTGAAACTTTAGCAGCCAATATGTCTAAAACGACAAAGTTCATCTATCAAAAACGATTAATGGATGGGGGCACATGCGAAGCCAGTGCATTTAATACATTTGGATTTAGAGTTGCTGGACTTTCAACGCCACTTGAAAACTACCATAATCAATTTCTACCAACAAGATTACTTTATGGAAAAA
>CAZPTV010000390.1:0-2454 GCA_964589335.1 uncultured Bacteriovoracaceae bacterium | reverse complement strand
CATATTTATGAATTCAACATTTTCTCAAATTCATTCAAAAGATCTGCGTCAGATTTGTCAGCAGCAGCAGGGACTTCTGCAAGTGAAGGAGTAGGTGCTGCAACGGCAGGAGGTGCAGCTGTATCTGCTACGCTTGCGCCTGCAGCAGGTTGAGGGGGTGTTAAGCTTTCTTCGATTTTATCAACTAAACCTTCAAAACTATTTGCAGCTTCTGCTTGACTTGCAGCTTGCTCTGCAATGGCAATCGGAGATTCGGCAACAGGTTCTGGTGTGGGTGCCGATGCAAGGGCAGGTTCAGGGGTAGGTGCTGCTGTGACAACGGGCTCCGGTGTTGGAGCTGCGACTGCAGCTACCGCACCGGCGGTGCTACCAGCAGCGGCTAGTTGCTCTTTCAATTGTTTGTTTTCTTGTTGATATTTTTTCAAGTTCGCCAAGTCATCTTCGATCACTTCGTACTCAGATAATTTAGCTTCTAATTTTGCAAGTTTATCGAGTAGTTCTTTATTGTCTCCTCCGCCACTTGCTGCCGGAGCGGTATTCGCGGAATTTTTTAATTTAAGTTCTAAATCTGATTTTTCTTTATTTAAGTTTGCAATCGCTTTACCGAGTTCGTCTTGCTTAGTTAAAGCAGCCATAAGTTGATTTTTAATTGCTGCAACATCTGCAGTTTCACCTGCGCTAGAAGTACTTAAGTTTGGCATTTTAAATGTAGCGTTTGTTGAATCGATTTTAAAATTTTCACCAAAAAGTTGATTTTTAAAACCTTCAGCGTTTGAGATGATATCAAAGAGAAATGCTTTCACGACGCTGTCTGGAATCATATTTTTTGCAGCACCGTATTTTCTTTTTTTAAAGAGTACGTATCCAAAATAAAATGTCATTAAACATCCGAGTAAGAATACTTCGAGGATGATGACTTCATTAGAAAATTTTGAAACGAAATATAAAAGTGACATGTAGCGGGCTCCTCCCTAAGTCATTGAAAAGTCTCTTCTTGAGACCCATGTTTAGTTTATCTGACAATTGCATTTTGAACAAATGAACCTCGCTTTTGCATGATAGTTTTGAATAGGCTAAAAATGCCGACCACTGTGCGGAGCGTCTTTTTTGTGCCTATCGAATTTAATCGACCATTGAAGTAAGATTTTATCGATGAATAGTCGTATGAAACTATTTCAAATTGCTTTTTTATTTCTACTTTTTGTTTCTGAATTGAAGGCCGCTGATATCTGCCAATATTTTTTATCGGTACCAATCGATAATGGTCGTTGCCAAATGCCAGGGTTAAATACAGTTACAGGAGGCGGTTTTCCTACATTTTCTGATGCGTTCAATATTAATCCAGCCTCAATACCTGTAGTCAGTACGCCACTCGGATTAGAAGGCACTGTTTCAAAAGACAGCAGTGGCTCTTTCAATGATATGAATTCAAATTTTGCAATTATCAAAGGTTTTGATCGATTTGGGTCTGGTATTTCTACAAATAGTGATTCAACTTTTTTTACGACGAATATAATTCAAATAATAGAAGGTGGAACTACAAAAGAACAAAAAGAAGAATTTAAAAAACAACTAGATCGACGTCCTACTTATAATATTGGTTCTGCATTAGCGATTCCAACATTTAATTTAAAAAATAAAACGACACCGACAGCAGGTTATTCCTTTAAGTATAATCGACTCTCCAAAAAATGGGATGGAGTTTGGGGTGGTTCAATTAATAGTGAAGTGATTAGTTTTGGATATAGTTATACGGTTGAAAATGCCAGCGCAGTGTTTGTCGGTTCTAGTACAGGCGCTATTAATTTAAGTATTAAAATTCCATATATTCGTTTTGAATTATCTCGATTAATATTTAAATCTACGGTCATTAATAGTACTACCGATATTTTGACAATTAATTTAAAATTAAAAAATTTATTAGCTACAGCTGCAATGCGAAGTTATAAAAATTATTTAACAATACAAGTGCGAGAATATTTTGGTTCTTTTCAATACCGTCTCAACAGACATTTGGCAATCGGAGCGATGATTAACTATGTGCCTAATACAGTTTCATTTGGGGCACAGTTCTTTTTATAATTTTTTAAATATAGGTGAAAAGATTAAAAGTAAGACTGGTACGATCGCAAAACAGACAACAATAAAAGCACCTGCTGGTAAATCCAATACATAGCTCATACTCAAACCAATTAAACTTAATATAAAACCTAATGCCCATCCAAAAATTAATCTAGACTGAATGGTTTTAAAAAATAAAGTACTGACAATGGAAGGGACAATTAAATACGAGAATACTTGTAAGACGCCTGCCACATTCACACTAGAAGTAATGACCACGCCAAAAAGTGCATAAAATAAAAAATCCCAAAAACCCTCAGAGAAATTTTTAATTTTTTTATTATGTCCAAATGAAGCTGATATAAAATTTTTTCTAAATACATAGTGTATAAT
>CAZPTV010000389.1:0-2455 GCA_964589335.1 uncultured Bacteriovoracaceae bacterium | reverse complement strand
CTACTTTTATTGTATCAGCACTTCTGTCTATTTTGATGATGACAGTCATTTTAGTTCCTGAGCCTCCTGTTGATCCGAAAAAAGACAATAAAGGAATCGTACAACTTAAATTTAAAACAACAAATCATACTGAAGCGGTGAAATTAGGAAATCAAAAGGAAGCTTCAAAACTTCCTGAAGTTGCTGATGCAACTGCATTTGAACAAATGCCAAAACCAGACCCAGCTCGTTCAAATGCTAAAAAAGTTCAGACACAACTTACTCCGTCTGGACCTCCTAAACCTTCAGCGGCTGCAGCTCAAACTCAAAAAATTAAAAGTATGTTTAAAGGTTTTCAATCTCTCATGAGCATGAATACGAAAGTTAAAGAAGTATTCTCTGGCGGTGGAGATAAAAACAGCAAGATTTTTGACAACTCAGGTGACAATGGTTTGGGTAAAACCAATGTAAAAGTAGATGCTAAAGGTAGCTTTGGTAAAGTGGATGGTATTGGTGGTGGAAAAGCTGGTGGTGATGGAGCAAATACTGGTTACGGCTCTGGAAAACAAGGTTCACCATTAGGCACTCCAAACGGAACTTCATTAGTTGATCTAAGCCCAGCTGCATCTCAAGTTGATGAAGGTTTAACAAAAGAAGAAGTTGGAAAGGTTATTCACGACCACATGGATGAAGTACGAGCTTGTCATGAAATGGCTCTCGTAATCAACCAAAAGGCCGCTGGAAAACTAATGGTAAACTTCTCTATCGGACCAGATGGTCGCGTGAAAAAGGCCGTTCCAGCTGACTCAAGCATGGCTGAGTATGGTTTGGATAACTGTATTATCAAAAAACTTGTAACTTGGCAGTTTCCACGACCAAAAGGTGGAGTTACAGTAGCCGTATCTTATCCGTTTATCTTTAAAACTTTGGGACGAGGAGAATAATTGAAAAAGACCTTTAGTGGTCCATACTGCGGAGTCGATAGAAGTTCTCTGCTGCTCATGATCATGGGAATGGTTTTCTCTATTCAATTGTTAACAAATTTTGCATTTGCAATTGAATCAAACAAACCCAAACCTACGACTTCATATTTTACTCCTGAAAATCCATGTCAAAAGTCTGAAATTTGGAATTTTGGAAAAAACGTTCCTGCAAGTTGGAAGGTACGATACACGAAACCTTTTGCGGATGAAAAAGCATGGCTTGAATATTTATTTTTATCTCACACTTTGAAAACTGCTGCAAAGTCAGAAGAAATGAAAGCTCTAGGACACTATTGGATGGGGCGAATTTATTTTAATTTAAAAATTTACCATCTTGCTTACGAACAATTTGTTGATACTTTGGGGAAAACAGAGAACATCGTTTCAACTCGTGGTTCAAAAGCAGCCGCACTAGAGTGTATCAACATCATTGAAAAACAATATGGTGCATTTCAATTAGATTCTGGCTCATTAAATGACATTATGAGTTTTTATTCACCGGATCTATCTAAATCAACCTTGCACACCATGAATGAAATCTTATCAAGAAACGCAAGAAAACGTCTCGCTAAAATGGACAAAGATCCAATCACCGATAAAATTATTGATCGATTACCTCCAAAATCTTCATACACTGCAGTTTTACAGATTGTTAAAAACTCCATGCAAGGAAATGATTTAGAAACGATCCAATACGCTGATCAGTTCTTTAAAAATTTATCGAATGCAGATTCACAAAAAATACATTCTGATATGGTTTGGTTAATGCAAGGCCAATCCTATTATAATTTAGGCAAATACCAACAAGCGAATCAATCATTTAAGAAAGTTAGCAATAACTCAAATTATTTTATACAAGCTTTGATTGGTCAGGCTTGGTCTCATTTAATGCTCATGGAATATAACGATACTTCAAGCAAAGCTTACAACTTTTTTAGTGGACCATTGAAGAAAACCTTTGCACCAGATGCAAATGCTGTCGTTGCAATTGCGTTTGCAGAAACCTGTAATTATCCAGAAGCAATTGAGAGTTTAGATATTTTTAAACGTGGTTATTCAAAATCACACCGTTGGCTATACAACTGGCAACAAGCACAAAAATCAAAACCACAAAATATGTATAAAATGATTGCTGATTTTTTAAATAAGAAAAAGAATATTCCAGATAAAATCGGAAATGAATTAGCACGCTCACCTATTTTTATTTCTAGCCAAGAAGAACTAAATATTATTGAAGATGAATTGAATGTACTTAAGACTTCTCTCCCAAAAATTCAAAAGAAAGCATCCGGTCAAAAAGAAAAGCTATATAAATTGGCTGCAAAAGACATAGCAGAAGTATTTGCTGAACAAGAAAAATACATTTCAAATCGTGTTCCATTGATTCTAAAAAGAATTAATTTAGATTTGACTCAGAGAGCACAAATCCTTGTAAAAACACTTGCAGAAAATCTAGACAATGCAAAGCGGATTGAAGCAGAAGTCTATGCACA
>CAZPTV010000388.1:0-2460 GCA_964589335.1 uncultured Bacteriovoracaceae bacterium | reverse complement strand
CGAACTAGCCAACCGTCGTCTGTTGGATCGTCATTGAGAATTGTAATATCATTTTTAAGATCTTTATTTGCTTCAGTAACAATACCTGTGACAGGTGTTACTAATGAAATTCCACCTTCAGCGCCGTCAATTTCAACAATGACATCGTCGCAGTCGAACTCAACGCCGGGCTCTGGTAATGAAATATCTTCGGCTTCACCAATAGATTCTAATGCATCCTCAGTTAGACCTAATGTTAGAATATTGCCACGTTTAACAAACCAGAATTGGCCTTCGTGGTATTCAACACATTTTGAACGAGTTTCTTTAGCTGCCATGATGTAGATAAGTTTAACCCAAAATATGGGTTTATGGGATATAAGTTTCAAATTAAAATGAAAAATGAATGACTCAAAGCACACTTATCAGTGTGAGGTTGAAGAGAATTTAATGAGATTTGAGTCTAATGATTGCTTGCTAATTCTTTTGAATTAGTAGGAGCTGGATCATCAAATGAATTACCACCTGATAAAACAGTCGCTGCTGCAAAAAAACTTACTAATAAAATGACAGAAATGAAGTAACGCACGTACAACCTCTTCTTTTTCTGCTGACTACCACCTTGTTAATATACCCTCATTGTGCCATTCCAAGGATTAGGAAGCAAGTAATATTTGCCTACTTTAGTCGGGTATGAATTTAATATTTATACGTTAATAGGCTTTATATTGCTTTATATATATAAATATCTGATTTTTATTAAAAATAACACTTTGATTACCTGAGTATAATAGTCTACAATGTAATATAGGGGGAAATCTGTATGAGTCGACGAACAATAGGGTTATTCCTAATTTTATGTCTTTGTACTTTGCATCATGCTCATGCGCAAATGGTTGGCGCAGGCACAGACCCCGATGCTGAAAATCATCAAATATTAAATGAAACTCCACATTCTCCTTCATCACAAAACAATGGTGATGGCAAAACTTGGACTGGCCGTGCAATTGAAAACACTGGCAATGCACTTGGTACAGCTGCTGAAAAAACAGGTAGCGCACTTGGATCGGCAGCAAAGGCAACAGGCGCTTGGATGCAAAGAGCTGGAGATAATATTGGTGGATTTTTTAACGGCGAAGCAAAATATAACGATGTGCAATTGATATCAGGTACATCCTGCGAAGATATTCAAATATATTTAAATCAAGGCAAATTGCAAAGTTGCCGTGCAAGTTTATCATCATATATTTCAAGTTTAGGTAGCACTTGTTCATCAATGATCGCAGCATATAGATCACAACCACATGTAGAAAATTTAAAAAGATTTCGTTGTGGCGTAAAAGATGAAAGTTTTGTTGGAAGCACAGATTCAATGATTCAACTTTCAAATGGAGTTGCAGCTCAGACAGCAACGATTTATCAATCTAAAGCAAATGCAAACGTTGCCAGCACTGCTGAAGGCGGTGGCGATGTTATGGTTTCAGGATTTAACGAGCAAGGTAAAGCTGCCGTAAAAGCTGGGGCAACACAAAGCACGATCGGAGTTGCTCAACTTGCACTGACCTATAAACTTGCAAAGATTGCTTCTAAAAATAACCAAGCTGCAAAGGCACTTGCTTATAACGAGAATGCTAACATGACTGAAATAAAATGCACGAATCCCGATCAAGACAATGATCCGCATTGCGTAGAATCAAAAAAATCATTAAACAATCTTTCTGCAGAAAACACTGGTATTACCGACGAAGAATCACAAAAAAATTTCGTTAAAATGCAACGCGATCGCCATCAAAAAATCAGCGAAGAAGCATCAGCTGCTGCTTTAAAAATGGGAATGTCTGGCGTAACCAACACTGCTGGTGGTGTTCAGATGATTCAATATGGAAAAAGTTTAAAAGACCAAGCAAAAAATCTACAAAGCGAAGTTCAGGCTTACAACACAGGCCTTATGCCAAGCGATGGAAATTATGTTGATATTCAAGGTGGACCGATGCCTTCATATAATCCAACTAGTGGAAACTACAGTGAAGCAACTGCTGCAAATGATTCCACCAAAGACGACGCACCAGATGTATCAATGCCAGCAAGCCTTGGCGGTGGCGGTGCAGACTCTGGCGGTTTAAAGGATCAAGCTCCATTTGGTGATCCGATGTACAATGCTTCAAACGGAGGAGCAAACAACGGCGGTGGCGGCGGAAGCGCTGGCGGCCTTTCTGGCGGTAGCGGTGACTCTGGCTCCAATTCAGACGAAGAAGATAAAAATCAAACTGGTGGAATTACCGGGTATTCTTCTGCTGAAAAAGGAACTGCAGCGGGCGGATTTGCATCCACAAGTGGTGGCGGAAATCGCAATGGTGGAAGTGAAACCGATATGAATTTTAATAAATTATTAGAAAAATTTCTTCCTGGGCAAGAAGACGGTGCTGCAAAAGACCCCGCTACTTTAGCTCAAATGCAGGGTCATCGTGGACCCGCATCGAT
>CAZPTV010000387.1:0-2465 GCA_964589335.1 uncultured Bacteriovoracaceae bacterium | reverse complement strand
CTCACTGCCGTACCCATTGCAATAAACTAAATCATTCCGTTTCCAATTTCATAAACGTACGTTTTCAATCCAACCACTCGGTCTGCTCCAGCGGCTTTTGCATTCGCCATTACTTTTGAGATAGCATTTTCTCTTGCTTCATAAATTAGTTCCGTCAATTCAGTAACCTCTCCTTTAACGAATGAGCGTAAGAATGAAAAAATTCCACCTATGACGCCGATCGAGTAAACTGAAACTCCAAGTACTAATTCAACAGGCATGTATCCAAGATTTATCATATTCCACATTTCTTCATTTGTAAGATCAGATGTGATTGGATTTTGTGAATAATATTCCGAAAGTGATGGATGAAAAGAAGCAGTTCCAAGCATTAGCATTTCTTGCATTGCCATAAAAGGAAGTATTGTTGTTTTGATTCCTACAACTGAATTTGCCCCAGCTGCAACGGCATCTTCTTTAATCCGTTTGAGTGCTAGGTTTCGAGTTTTATTAAATATATCACTAAATTCTTTTACTTCGCCACGAACTAAGCTTCTTAAAATTCCAAAAATACTCCCACCGAGACCAATAGAATAAGCAACATTCCCAAAGGCAAATCGAACGGGTTTAAAGCCGCAATCAATTTGACAATATAATTCTTGTCCATCGGCAGAAGTTGAGAAAGGGGAAGTATTAGACTTGTGAATTGTGGAACCAATAGAAAGAAATTCAATATTTCCAAAATGATAAATTAACTCACTGGAAACTCCAGTAATTCCCTGACCTCCAAATTTTTTAGCCTCATCAATTAAGCGTGAATAAGATTTTTCTCTTCCTTCACGAATGAGATTTGTAACTTCAGTGATTTCACCTCCAGCGATACTTCTTAAGCCAGCAGCAATTCCCCTTAATAATCCTAAAGAATACACGCTGTTTCCGATGACAAGATTTCCTGCAGTAAAACCCTTTAGGTTCATACAGTAGATTTCGTTTCCAGAAAGCCCTGTTGCAACTATTTCACGTGAAGATGCATTGTTTTGAAAATCGGTAGTAGTCATTTTTTTCCCACTGATCATAGCCTTGGAGCACATTAAACACAAGAGAACGAAATGAATGGAAAAAAATGATCATCTAAGCAGTTAAAAGAATCGTCTTGAGTGCCGAATAGGCACTTAGAGGTTTGTACTATGATAAACTACAAAATAATGAACAATTTAATCTTTGTTTTATTCTTTGTTCCATTTTTTTCAGATGCACGTATACCAGTAACTCAATCTGCTGCAATGACAGATGAGTTTGGTACCCCTTTGTTTTTAGCGATTTCTTGCTTGATTTTGGCTTGGGCAATTAAAGCAAAGCGTCAACTTGGGGATGAAACAAAAAATAGAATTATAAAGCTAGAAGAAGTAACCACCGAACAAGCTTTGCAAAGTGAAGCTAGAAAACAGCAAAGATCATCAGAAAATAAACTCAATGAAAAATATTGGGAGTTTAAAACAAATAATGGCACATTTTTTCTAAAGAAAGAATCCGATGAAGAGGATCATCTTTAGACGTTAAAACTCTTGGTAAAAATTTGAAAATTCTTTAGCAGTTTCATCCCAACTCCGCACTCTTGATGTGGGGATTAAGCTCTGATTTTTGTAAAGTACATTTTCAATTTGTGACTTTAATTGATCTAAGTTTTTTAAATCAAAAGTAAAGAGCAAAGGATAATCTTTGCAAGTTTCAAGAATGCCTGGAATATTGCTTGCGATAATCGGAATACCGACCGCCATTGCTTCACGCGCAACGAGAGGATCACCTTCGTAATAAGAGGGTATGATTAACGCACGTACTTGTTGGAATGCTTCGTTCAATTTGGTTGGATTGAGTTTTTCTAAATCGTGTACAAACGGCTCTGTTGAGTCGTAATCTGGAGCAACCCAGAGTTGAAAGTCGGGATATTCTCTGTGAATTTTTCTAGAAACTTTTAATAAACTTTTTAAATTTTTTACACGATCCCAATATCGTCCCAAAAAAAGAACTCGAGGTTTGTCGCTCAAGTTATGTAATGGTTGAAAAATTTCTTGATCAACCCCATTTCGAATAACTTTTGTTTTTCCAAAGTAAGGATAATATTTTTTCAATTCAGAAATCGCATGATCTGAAACTCCAATAACGGCATTGCTCATCATGATTGCCGAGTAATCTCGAATCGCGCCTTTCCACCCACTGATACTTTTCCATTCGTTGCATGCATTCATTCTTTCTAAAGTGTTACCGTGTGCTATGTGAATGTTGAAAATATTTTTTCGTTTTGTGAGTGAGTTAAATTTTTGTTTTAAAAGATCGTAATTGAACCACAAGTCACCATGAGTTTGGATAAAGATCTTATCATAATTGGAAAATTCAATTGGAGAGATTGAATGGCGCCCCATTTTGACTGAAAAACCAATTTTTTCTAGTGCTTTAGAAGTTTGGATGATGTGAGTTTCGACACCACC
>CAZPTV010000386.1:0-2472 GCA_964589335.1 uncultured Bacteriovoracaceae bacterium | reverse complement strand
AATAAAAGTTTCCATCTTCAGCACCAAAATATAGTTTGTCGTCTTCTAATAAAAACTTACTAGATACTCCATTTTTAATTTTAAAATTCCATTTTTGAGAAAAATTAAAACGTTCAAATGCTTGAATTCCGATCGTTTGATTTGCTACATACACAGTATCATTCGTAACTAAAACTTCTCCCATTTCAACAGGCTCAACACCTGCATCTTCAACAGAGTTTCTAGTCATTTTAACATAGCTGGGTACTAAGGGTGGTTTTATGTATGTTTTTTTACTGTAGTAATTTCTTGTACTACAACCCACAAGAATAAAATTTAAGACAATACATGAATAGATAATTATTTTCATTGAACCATAGCTTTCAATGATTCTACTGCAGCTTTGGAAGGTGAATCTGGAAACTGGGTAAGAAAGTCAGAATACAGATCAAACGCAGCCTTTTTTTCACCCTTATTCGCTTTTAAACGAGCTAAAGCTAACATGGAGTCAGCTTTAAATGGTTTAATATTTTCAGTAATAATCATTGAATGTAAATTCATTGATTCATCTATTTTTGATAAGTTCTCTAAAGTATATGCCTTCATATACATTGCAGCTACCTTCAGTTTTTTATGCGTAGAACTTTGAATAGCTAAATCAAAATAATTGAGTGCTTTATCCATTTGAGTTCTTTCATAATATAAATTTCCTAATTTAATAAATCCTTCATAGGCTGAGTTTGTACCCATATATTTCTTAGAAAGTTCAATGCTTTTATCTAAATTCGTTTTAATTTTATTTTCCCAATCACTATCAGTTTTTGAGATTTTAGAAATATCTTGATCTAGAGATTTCAATAATGAATATATTTCAGACGCGGCTAATTCTTCTTTTTCTAATTTTTGATTATTATAAAGAAAATAACCCACTACAAAAAGAAAAACTAGAATTGTAAAAATTGTAACAAATTTGGTATTCTTTTGAACCCAATCAAATAATGAAGTAGTTTTTTGTTGAAATGTATCTGGTGTTTTTAATTCCTTACGATTCAAATGAATGTGATCTGACATGTTTTCTCCAAAGTTTGTACTTGCAAGTATTAACAATACGAGTAACCTAATTTTATGAAGCTTTTCAAGGAGTTTTCATTTTGGGTCATCGTTTTGCTGCAGCTCATTATATTTATGCCGTTTGCCTACTCAAGAGACTTATCTAATCGAATCGGCTTGGGATACAATAATTCATTTTCAAATACTAGTTTCAATCGCTTAGTTCCCGCAATTAGCATTAAATATGGTGTTTCTAAAGACATGGCGGTCGCTGGCTTGATTGGATTAAGTACTGTGTATCCATCTGTTATGACCTTAGGGACTAAGGTTTTTAAGAATTTATTTTATGAAAATAATTTAAATTTTTATACTGCATTCGCAATTGCTTACGTTAAAATGTTAAATTCTGGAGTTGAATTAATGGGCTTGCTTGGTGCTGAATATTTTATTCCGGGAGTCGAAAGTCTCGGTTTATCTTTTGAAACAGGTATTGGCGCAAATAACTTAAACGAAACTTTTGAAATTAAAACTTTAGGATTTACTTTTTTACATGCGGGAATTCACTTTTATTTTTAAATTAACCTTTGTTATTTTATTTTTATTCTTTATTCCCATTTGCACTTTTGCAGCAGACCCAGGTTTAAATACTAACCCAAATGATGAAGAAATCGTGACTGGCCCCTATTCTGGTTATGGTGAGTTTGGTTCAGGGGATGATCAAATTGAAGACGAGCGATTCTTCCAATATGGAAGATTTTTTGGTGTCGGAATAGGATTAGGAGCTACGTCTGCCAGTGGTAATGCAGGTCGAATTTATCAAGGTGGCTTTCCTACTCTCGATTTTCGTTTGCAATATTGGTTCGACTTTAACTTTGCTCTGACACTGGGATTACAAAATAGTAAACATTCTTATGACATTGAACCTGATGGTTTAACTTCAGTAAATCATTTCAGAACTATTGCTCAAGTTGTTTATTATTTGGATACGCACAATATGTCTGCTCCACTTACATTTATTGGACCACATTTTATGGTTGGTGGTGGTTTATATCGAAGAACAGACAATATTGGATCTGGAAATGCTACTTCAAATACAACACCAACAATCCAAGAAGAATCTGTAATGGGTTTCAATGCTGGACTCGGTATAGAATTAACATTAAAGCCCAAAAGAACTTACTTACAGTTTGAAACATTAATGCATTTTGTAAATTATAACGATATGTATGATCCTAAGTTTGCAAGTGAAGGCATTCCAGATAAGACCGGATATTGGTATTCTTTTTCAGCGGTACTGCTTTTTACTTGGTGAACGTTTTTTAATTTTAATGACAATCCTCAATGGACTACCCATCCACCCATAATGATTCCTTAATGAATTTTTAATAAAACGTTGATATGCAAAATGCATTTTTTTTGGATCATTAACAATCAATGTAATTG
>CAZPTV010000385.1:0-2474 GCA_964589335.1 uncultured Bacteriovoracaceae bacterium | reverse complement strand
TGACAATGTTAATCTTACCAAAACGATTTAGAATTTCGCTGAATGAAGATTTCATTGATTCATCATCGGTAACGTCACATGTAACCGCTAAAGCTTTAACACCATAATTCTCAATTCGAGATGCTAGTGCTTGAAGACGATCCTTACGTCTTGCTGCAAGCGCTACATTTGCACCATTTTTTGCAAATTCCAATGCTAATGCCTCACCGATTCCAGACGAAGCACCAGTAATCATAACAATCTGGTTTTCAAATTTTCTAAACATAGATATGTATAAGTTTATGAGGTTTCTTCAATTTCTCATCATATTTTTACTCAGTTCTACATTTTTATCTGCATTTGCTTTTCAATTGAACGATAAATATCAAATAGCTCAGTACCAACAACGTCCACCACTCTATGCCCCAAGACATATGAAATATCGAAATAATAGTAAGGAAGAAGCTGAAGAAAATGAGAAAGAAGATTCAGTAAAACAAAAAATCACATGGCAAGAGTCTCAGGATGCGGAGCGTTGGTTCGTTGTAGTTTCAAAAGATGAAGAATTAAGTGACGTAATTTTTTGTGACTTCACTAAAGTAAATTCAATTTCACTTCCCCATCTAAAACCTGGTGTCTATTTTTATAAAGCATATGGATTAAATAAAAAAACAGTCATAACAGAAACTGAAATTCAAAATATTGAAATAGCATCCACTCCAGATGGAATATTGCCATCACCCGAAATTATAACTCCAGAAGAAATGGAATATTTTCCGCCTAAACCTAAAATGAGAATTGCATGGAAATCTATAAAAGGTGCCGTGGCATATCGATTTCGAATTTGGGAATATAATAAGGTTCAGAATGCGATCGATGATTATAAAATACCAGTTGCCCGTTGGATAACTGAAATCAAAGAGCCTTGGATTGAATTATACGATGTACCTTATTCGACATATCAATATATGGCATCAGGAATATATAATTATGATGTCACAGCAATTGATTCAAATGGAAATTTAGGAGCTGCATCGAGTTCAACTTTTAGAGTTACTCCTCAGTATTACTTAAAACCAAAACAGTTAAGCATACGAATTTATCCTGTATGGGCACCCGCATGGAAGCAAATGTCTTATAGTGCTACAAGCGGTGAAAGTTACTCACATTCTACTTCTTCAATTGGTTTAGGGATAGATCTTCATTGGTGGTATAAAAGACATTCCGGTATGTTGGCAGACATATTATTTGATTTTAAAAAACTAGCACCTGCAGGAAATTTTACAAATTATCAGGTTGGTTTTGATTATGCATTTCGTACATATTTATCCCATGTTGAAGAAGGAACAGGTTTCGTAGGATATCTAGGTTTACGATTTAAACAATTTTCTGAAATTGATTTAGCCAGCAAACCAACTCGCACTACGGCACCTACTGGCGTTGGTCCACGAATTGGTGCTAGATTGTTTAAAGAATTTGCATTGGGTTTTCATATTGAGTTATGCGCTGAAATTTCATCTTTCTTCTACACTTTGAATGCAAATGGATTAGATTATACAAGAAAATCAGGCATTAATTCTAATTCATCAGTGTTAAATGTAAAATATGAAGGTCTTTTTCTCTTTCCAATTTCAAAACAAAAAAAGCTAATTTTTGGAGTTAGAAAATCTGAAAACAGAGTTAAATATCAACCCGCATCAAGACTTGCGTATTCTGGAGTAAACACGAATGAATTATTTTATTTTGCAGGTTTGCAATTCGATTATTGACACTTCGTTTATAATGATTAAAAAATCGTAAACAATGAAGAAAATCAACAAGAAAGACCTTATCACTCTAGAAGAATATTCGCCTGATAAACTTAATGAAGTTTTAACACTGGCAATAAAAATAAAAAAAAATCCTAAACTATTCTCTAAAAAACTTTGGGGCAAAACACTTGGAATGATCTTTCATAAAACTTCAACTCGCACGAGGATCTCATTTGAAGTTGGAATGTATGAATTAGGAGGTTTTGCACTCCATTTGAATGCTGGCGACATGCAAATGGGAAAAATCTCTAGTGGAGACGATTCAGCTCCAAAAAAACGTCCGGAATCATTTGAGGATACTGCAAAAACTTTATCGTGTTACTTGGATGCAATTATGATGAGAACTTACTCGCATTCAATAGTCGAAGAAATAGCAAAAACTGCAACGATTCCTGTAATTAATGGTTTAACGGATACCCATCATCCATGTCAGATCGTAGCAGATTTGATGACAATGAAAGAAGTGTACGGAAAATTAAAAGGTTTGAATTTAGTTTATATTGGTGATGGCAACAATATTGTTCATAGTTTACTGCTTGGATCAGCACTATGTGGTTTAAATTTTAAAGTTATCTGCCCAATTAATTATTAACCGAACCAAAGGATTGTCGTCAGAGCCCTTGAAATAACAAAAAAAACACGAGCTAAGATCCAAATCAGTCATGATTTAAATCATGCGTGTAA
>CAZPTV010000384.1:0-2484 GCA_964589335.1 uncultured Bacteriovoracaceae bacterium | reverse complement strand
CTTGCTGCTGAAACAGAATTTATAGCACAATTGATATAATGGGAAAATATATGAATAATAAAAGTCATCAAACTGCAGTGATACATCCTGAAGCAAAAATACATGAGAGTTGTGAAGTCGGACCCTTTTGCGTCATCGAAAAAGGTGTCACCCTTGGAAAAGGCAATCGTCTCATGAGTCACGTGGTGGTTCAGAATAATACAAAAATTGGCGATGATAATTTATTTTATTCATTTTCAGTAATCGGTGGTCAGCCACAAGATTTAAAATATCAAGGTGAAAATACTGAACTGGTTATTGGAAGTAGAAATACGATTCGAGAATGTTCAACATTAAACATTGGTACAGTTGGCGGTGGCGGAGTTACAAAAATTGGTGATGACAACTTATTGATGGCATATGCACACGTTGCTCATGATGTGATTATTGGTAATCATACAATTCTTGGCAATTCATGTCAGATTGCAGGGCATGTAACGATCGAAGATTTTGTAACGATAGGCGGACTATCTGCAGTGGCACAATTTATTCGTGTCGGTGCTCATTGCTATGTGGGTGGTGCTAGTGGTTTAGATCGAGACCTACCTCCGTTTACATTAGGACGAGGTATTTCAAAAGATTTTGAAGTATGGGGTTTAAACTTAGTGGGTTTAAAGAGAAGAGGTTTTTCTTCTGAAAGCATAAATAAACTTCAAGAGTTAAATAAAATGTTTTTTAAGGATAAAACTTTGGAGAAAGAAGCTGTATTACAGAAAATTGAACACGAATTAGGAGATTGTGCTGAAGTTAGGCAATTCGTAGAATTTGTTAGAAAAACACAAAAGGGGATTTACCGTTAATTGTGGAAATTTTTGTATCTGCTGGTGAAACGAGTTCGGATATTCATAGTGCAAAAGCACTCAAGGCTTTTTCAGATCTTTTAGGAATTTCACCAAAAATTTATGGCTTGGGCGGTGCTCATCTTCTTGCTGCAGGAGCCGAACTTTTAATGGAGAATTCAGAGTTTTCCGTAATGGGTGGCCCCCTTGAAGTCATTGGAAAAATACCTAAGAGACGATGTTTAGAAAAGCTTTTAGAAAAGAAATTACTACATAAAAAACCAGACTTTGCATTTTTAGTAGATAACGGTGAAATTAACTTAAGGCTTGCATCGTTACTTCATTTTTTTAAAGTTCCTGTTGTCTATTTTATTCCACCAAAGGTATGGGTTTGGCGTTCTTCTAGAATTGAGCAGATTAAAAATCATGTTCAGTTGGTTTTGAGCATTTTACCTTTCGAAGAACCAATTTATAAAGAGTGGGAAATACCATTTCAATACGTAGGAAATCCAATTGATGATGAAGTACCTTTTGAAATTAAAAAAGAAGAGGCTATTCGCGAATTGGGTCTCGATCAGCAAAAAAAATATATTTCAATTTTTCCAGGCAGCAGACATTCTGAAGTACGATATCACATACAATTATTTGCTAAGAGTTTGATTCATTTTTCAAACTTAATTAAAGACACCGACTTGCCTGAAATACTCATTCCAGTTGCGCCTGCAATAAATGAAGAAAAAATGAAAATAGAAATGAATCAGTATTTATCAAACACTAAATATAAAATTCATTTTTTTAAAACACATCCTAAATATACGATCAGTCATTTATGTCTTCGTGCTTCTGAGGCGGCTATAGTAAAGTCGGGTACATCAACTTTAGAAGCGGCAGCATTAGAAATTCCGATGGTTTTGTCTTATGATTCATCTTCATTATCAAAATTTTTATTTAAACATTTGGCAAGGTATAAAGGATTTATTGGAATGGCCAATTTATTTTTGGTAAAGCCCGCAGAAGCATCGATGGGGTTTACCGAGAAAAGACCCGAACCTATTATTCCTGAATTAATATTAGATCAATGTAAACCAGAATTGATTTCTGAGGCACTTTATTCAGTCTATCACGAAGGTGCGAAAAGAAATCAAATGTTAGCTGAGCTAAAAAAAACACGTAGTTTATTACGTTCTAGTACAAATAAAAGTCCGGTTTTAGAAATAGCAAATTCATTAAAAGTATTTTGTGAAGAGCAAGGTATCATCAAAAAGGTAAACCAATGAGCTTTTTGAAATCGCTTGTCAGTCCATTTTGGGCAATTACAAATTCATTAGTACGAAAAACGAGAAGTCGAAAAAGTTTAAAATTACCTGTACCCGTTATTTCAGTTGGTAATATTGTTTCAGGTGGAGTTGGAAAAACAGAAGTGTGCATTTCGATCGCAAACTATTGTATTTCAAAGGGCCTGAATACCGTTATCGCATTGAGAGGGTATCGATCAGAGTGGGAAAAAAAAGGTGGATTTGCAAAAAGTTATGAATCAGGTCAGGAATTTAAATTTCCAGATGAAGCGCTGGTTGCTTTGAAAAAAGCACCTGGAGTATGTGTGATCGTAGGTTCAAATCGATATCAAACAATCATGAAATATTGGAAGCAAATCATTGCGCTTGTT
>CAZPTV010000383.1:0-2493 GCA_964589335.1 uncultured Bacteriovoracaceae bacterium | reverse complement strand
TTGTAACCTGACATACTCTTAAATATTCTAAACCACCAGAGGCAATTCGGTACACCGCATCATTAATGCTGGCTGCTCGGTCTTTTGGAATTAGTACACCAGATACCCCCATAAACGCTGCTGTTCTCAGAATAGCTCCTAAATTATTTGAATCAGTAATGCCATCCAAAGCCAACACAACACAACGACTTTTGTTTTCAATATCAGCCTTCAAACCCTCTATCCAATTTTCAAAGTCTGTATATTCATACTCTTTTAATATCGCAACGACTGGATCTTCAGAATGAATTTGTGGATTAGTTTCAATTCGTATTTTTTTTTCGATAGCAAGACGTTTGATTGTTTCTAATCTTGGAGAAAGTTTTCCAGAAGTAATTAATATTTTTGATATTCTTTCAGGATTTCGCAAAAGACATTCTTCAATGCTTCTGATTCCATTTAATATTAATCTAGATGGCACAAGCTATCTCAATTTCATTTAAAATTATTTTTGCTGCAGAAACTCGATCCCCTTTTACTGGTTGTAGTATCGGACGTCCCATAACTAAATGAGTGGCCCCTGCACGAATCGCCTCACTCACTGTTGCGATAGATTTTTGATCATTACTTAAATCATTTTGATTACGAATGCCCGGAGTAACAAAATATTTCCCCTGATTATTTTGAATGAGCGATGAATGCATTAAGTCTGGTGCAGAACATACCACGCCAGGAATATTGGATGAAAAAGCAGTTTGTATAAGAGACTCAACAATTTTTATTCTCTCCTTTTCACTACCTAAAAAATGCTTTGAAAGCATTTCAATATCTTTTGAATCATGACTTGTAAGAATGGTTACCGCTAAAAGTTTTAAATTTGATTTTTCAGTAACAAGCTGTGCTTCGGTTAGCATCTTCTTTCCACCTAATGCATGGATTGTAAGCAAATCAGCTCCTGTTTCAAGAGTAGCCTCAATTGCTTTACATACTGTATTGGGGATGTCGTGTAGCTTTAAATCAAGAAAGACTTTAAATCCAAGTTTTTTTAATTCTTTAATAAATGCAGAACCTAATTTTATGTACAATTCTAAACCGACTTTCAACCATTCAACCTTTGCGCTTCTCATATCTGTCAAAATCGTTTGAATGTCTGTGACATTCAAATTGTCTAATGCAACGATAAGCGCTGGTTTAGTCTTCATAGAAGTCATGCTCAATAACTTCTTGCAAAAATAACCCTACTCCGCGAAGGGTTACCACATTTAATACAACGTCCTGGTTCGTTAGAAGGTCTCAAACGATCTTCATCATGCAATGGAATACAGCGAATTGTAGCCTTTGTTTCTTCTTTAATCTGTGCTTCACATGTTGCACTTTCGCACCAATGAGAATGCAAAAATCCACCGGGTTCATCTAATGTTTTCATGAATTCATCATAACTATCGACAACGAAAGAATACTTTTGTCTGTAATCTTTAGCTTTTTGAAATAAATCATTTTGCATTTTATTCAATTCATTCACTATGTATTGCGCACCTTCAGCGATTGGAATGAATTTTTTCTCTCCCAAATCTCTTCTTACAACTGTAAACTGTCCCTTTTCAAGATCTCTTAAACCCAATTCAACACGAATAGGAACTCCAATTAATTCATATTCATGAAACTTCCAACCTGGAGAATGCTGCGTATCGCGATCAACTTTTGCATTTACTTGGTAAGGCAAATCCAAATCTATACTCATTTTTTTTAAATCTTTTTCTAATTTTTCTGCTACATCATATAGCTTTTGGTCTTCTGGTACTCCTTTTGCGATTGGTACAATAACAACTTGTGTGTTCGTAGCTCTAGGCGGAATGATTTACCCCTTATCATCGGAATGTGTCATAATTAATCCGCCGATTAATCTCGTGCTAACTCCCCAACTCGTTTGGTTCACAAATTGCCAATTTCCATGTCGGTCCTGAAATTTTGTTTCAAAAGCTTTTGCAAAATTTTGTCCCAAATTATGAGACGTGCCAGCTTGAAGTGCTTTGCGATCTTGCATCATTGCTTCAATACAATAGGTTCTATCTGCTCCTGCAAATTTTTCTGAAGGTGTTTTGATTCCTGTGATTACAGGAATCGCTAATATGTTTTCAGAAAAATCTTTATAAACATTTAGCATTTTTAAAGTTTCTTCTTCTGCTTCTTCTTGTGTTTCGTGACAAGTGTGGCCTTCTTGCCACAAAAACTCTGTGGTCCTTAAAAATAATCGTGTTCTCATTTCCCATCGGACTACATTTGCCCACTGATTAATCAACAAAGGCAAATCTCTGTACGATTGAATCCACTTTGCAAACATTGAGTTAATAATCGTTTCAGATGTTGGGCGTACCACCAACTTTTCTTCAAGCTCTTTACCCCCAGCATACGTAACGACTGCAACTTGTGGTGAAAAGCCCTCCACATGGTCAGCTTCTTTTTTAAGAAAACTCTCTGGAATAAATAATGGGAAATATGCATTTTGATGACCAG
>CAZPTV010000382.1:0-2500 GCA_964589335.1 uncultured Bacteriovoracaceae bacterium | reverse complement strand
CTGCTTTAAAGGTTACATCAGCAACTTTGCTTTCTTTGACCGCTTTGATAAAATCACTAAATTTCATTTCTTTGATTTGGCGATTTGAAGGGTCAAAAAGCTTCAACAATACTGCCATGATAAGAATTAGTAATATCCAAAGTGCGGCTGTTTTTTGCGATTGTTTCATTCTATTAATTTAGCACTAAGCCTTGTTCCAATAAAGTTTATTTCCTTTAAATAAAGCGAAATTGCCCCCCGGAAATTGAACTATTTTCTTAGGACCTCCACCATTTTTTGTATTTTGTCTGGAATCAATTTGTTTTTTTAATTCGATCCAATGATGTCGGGTTGTTTTTGCCGCACGATTACCCAAAAGCTGATCTAATGCAGCTTTGGTTAATTCAAATTGAATACCCTTAAGCTCGACTCCAAAACGACAAAGGCTATTTGCTACCTCCTGTATTAAGATGGGGTCGAAATGATTACGGTCAATGTTTGACCTTGAGATTTCACATATAAATCTATTTAAATTCACTAACGCGCCAGGATGAACTTTGTTTAAAAGTGGAAAAACCTTATTTCTTAATAAATTCCTAGAGTATTGATTAAGACTATTTGTTTCATCATGAGAGTAACTAATTTTTTTCTTTTTCAGCTCAGCTAATATGATTGATTTATCAATCATTAAAAATGGTCGCATTAAAACAATACCATTTCTAACATCCTGTTCTTTCATTCCACGTAAAGACTTTAAATTTGTACCTCGCAAAATTTTGAAAAAAAGTGTTTCTAGTTGATCGCTCTGATGGTGAGCAAGCCAAAGCGTAGAATTTTTATTTTGTTCTTTTAAAAATTTGAAAATAATTGAATATCTTGCTTCTCTGAGTTCATTTTCAGATGCATTTTTTTTGATTTTAATCTCTAGTAAATTAAAATGAATATTTTTTTTCTTACAAAATTTATGAACCGTAGAAATATCTTTAACTACATTTTTTCTTTGTTTATGATTTACGTAAATTACCTCAAAATCACCTGTAATTTCCTTTAATTCATAAAAAGTATTTAACAGTACCATCGAATCGATCCCGCCAGAACATGCAATATAATGTTTAGATTCTGGATTGGATTTTTCTTGAATGATAAACCATTTTTTTAAAACGATGTGTAGTGGAGATTTGTGATTGTTTTGCATTATATTTTGGTCCCTCGGGGCTGGATCGAACAGCCGACCTTAGCGTTATGAATGCTACGCTCTAACCATCTGAGCTACCGAGGGTTGAACCCAAGTTTAAAGACAAATTAAATAGAACTTTTTTAAGTCTTTTACAAGCCTAATTACTTCGTATCGCAATTGGTTTTTTTAATATACTTGGCAGGAAATTCCTCAGTCGTAATGCCGATATCAACGATACACCCACCAGAAAACTTAAATTGAATATCTGCCATATAATAATCCGGGCATTGTAGTGCAGGATCAAAATGAGGTTGGTCTTTAAAAGACTGTATTTCTTCAAGATCCAAATACGTTTTTCCAATTTGATTAAGAGCATTAAAAATAAGTTTATTCACTACATAAACTCTATTTGGACGGCATGCAAAAGCATTTTGTTGAACTATTACAAACAAAAAAAGCGCAATAAAAATACTTTTCATAAAAATTCCTCAAAGAATTAAGTAACGTATTCATTCTATACTTTAATTTTAAACTGATTACATTAATTTTAGCTTTGCGCGACGAATTAAACAAGGCAAGTGAAAACTTGCCTTGTTTTTCTACCTGAGGAGTTATGAAACCTTCAATTAGTTTGTTCAAACACTAATTGACCTCGATGTATTTATTCGAGACTTTTTAGAAACTGATAGACATCCATTCTACCGCAAACAGTATCATTCTGAAGGATTTTTACCGACGTAGTACAAAGAACTTGCTTCAAATCTATCATCGTTGATTTACCCATACTTAAACCCAAAGCTAATGCACCACTAACTTGTGGAGTTGCCATTGAAGTTCCTGAAAGGTTTTTATATGCACCGTTAGGAATTGTACTATAGATATTACTTCCCGGTGCAGCGATCCAAACACTATTTTTACCATAGTTTGAAAAAGTACTTAGTAAATCATTTGAATCCGTTGAAGCTACAGACAGAACTCCAGGATAACTTGCAGGATAAGAGGGATTTAAATCATTATCATTCGTTTCGTTTCCAGCAGCTGCAACTACATATATCCCCTTGTTCAATGCTCGATCGATTGCTTGTTTTAAAAGTGCTGAATAACCTCCACCACCCCAAGAATTTGAAATTATTTTAGCTCCATTATCGATTGCATAATTTATGGCGTTAATTGCATTAGATGAAGAACCTGATCCTGTAGAAGTTAAAAACTTCAACGGCATGATTTTTACAAATGGAGAAACCCCCATTGTGCCATTTCCATTCGCTTCTGCTCCGATAGTTCCTGCGCAGTGTGTTCCGTGCATATTGTCGTCAATTCCATTTGGACGGTTGTTTGCAAAGT
>CAZPTV010000381.1:0-2502 GCA_964589335.1 uncultured Bacteriovoracaceae bacterium | reverse complement strand
TGAAATTTGTGTAACGCTACTACCGTCATACTTGTATAGTTTGAAATTTGCACCATCAACGGTTGCTCTAAAATACAATAGTGATCCAAGCCCCGTTAATAATGTCGGATCATCATCTGATCCTAAATTAAGGTCTGTAACTTGTACAACACTTGTTCCATTGTACTTGAATAGTTTTCTTTCAGAAGCACTTTTATAAGCGGTAAAATATAAGTCTGTTCCTACAACTGTTAAATTAGCAGGCTGATCATCGCCTCCAGAAAATGTATTTGAAATTTGTGTGGTAGAATTACCATCCCATTTAAATACTTTATAGCCTGTAAAATTATAGGCACTAAAATACAAATTACTTCCTTGTGCCGTTAGCAATGTCGGTGCGTCAATTGACCCAACATTGTTATTAGAAATTTGCGAAACAGTTGCGTTGTCGTAAGAAAATACTTTATTACCTTTTCCGTTAAAGGCACTGAAGTACACACTGCTTCCAGAGGAAACTATATAGTTTATATAATCATAACCGCCAGGGTTAGTGTCTGAAATTTGCGTAACCGCAGAACCGTCATATTTAAATAGCTTTAAATAATTAATTAGTTGAGCAGTGAAAATTAAACTAGTACCAAATTTTGTCAGACGTGATGGAGCATCTGTTGCTGCGACATTGATATCAGAAACTTGAGTTACAGTGGTACCGTCAGTTTTAAAAACCTTATAGTTAACACCGCTGGTTCTTGCAGAAAAAAACAACTCACTTCCTACTGCAGTTAGATTACTTGGATCATCGTCGCCACCAACAATAATATTCGAAATTTGGCTAACGCTGATACCGTTCCATTTATATAATTTTCCGCCAGCACCATTTAGTGTTGCTCTAAAATATAAATCACTTCCTACAGCTGTTAAAGAATACGGATTATCATTTGACCCAGGAAATGTATTTGAAATTTGTGTCACAGAAATACCATCCCACTTGTATACTTTGGTTCCTAAAGCCATATTGCTCCTGAAATACAAATCTGTTCCAATAACAACGAAATGGCTAGGATTATCAGTTTGCCCAGGAAATGTATTTGAAATTTGAGTTGCAGTAGTACCGTCGCATTTATAAACTTTTTGATTCACTCCAGAAACTCTAGATGAGTAATATAAATCGCTTCCCATTGCGGTTAAATATGTGGGGTTATCATTTGAACCTATCAGGGTTTCACACACTTGAGCAGTAACCGTACCGTTCCATTTATAAAGTTTCGACGCAGTACCATTCCAACCTTTAAAATAAAGATTGGTCCCTACTACTGTAAAACCTGTCGGGTCATCAGTGCCACCAATATTGATGTCTGAAATTTGAGAAACAGTAGAGCCGTTCCATTTAAAGACTTTGTAGTTTGTGCCACTCGTTCTAGCTCTAAAATATATATCAGTACCTGAAACAGTTAACTCACTAGGATTATCATCACCATTAGGATTCGTATTCGAAATTTCTGTATTATTTCCATTTATTCTACACCAAACAACTTTACCCTGAAACTGATCAGCACTTAGCCCTACCCAACAAATGCTACTATTGTATTCTACGATTTCAGTAATAGATTCGTCCACATTTTCAGTTGCCGTATTGATGCGCAATATTTGCAAACCAGGTATACCCCATATAGAGTTGCTATACAGACCGCCCAGCAGTGAGTTTACAGATGCTCGAATAATTGAAGTACTTTGAGACTCAGATTGATCAAGAGATTCTGATCGATTAAAATTTGATGAACACGCAGAAAATAGAAATGCAAAACCCGTAAGAGCAAAAATAAAAATCAAATTTGTTTGGAATTTGAATTTATAATTCAATAATAATTCCTTCCGCAAACGTGCTTCTATTATTATAGCATTTTTATCAATTAATTTCATGCGCCGCGCTAGCTAATAGGTAGAATTTGCCTAATAAGTATTTTCAATGTTTTCGTATATTTAGATTCCTTTTTATAGACAAGAATTGAATTGCCTCTTATCATTTTGAATAATGAAAATGATTAAATTTATAACAATAACTGTCTTTGTACTTTTTCCAATTTATACATTAGCAGCTAATACTCAAACTGCTCCGGTAACGAGCGCACCGATTCAGTTAAATACAGAAATGACATCACAAACCTTTGAGCCAAAACCTCTGGACGGTGTCATGATAGAAGCAATTGAAACATATCCAAATCCACAAGATCATGAACTCGGATTAGGTCTAGGAATTTACCCGTTTAACCCCTACTACACTGGATTTTTAATAAATGGTAATTACCAATATAATTTTTCAAGAATTCTTGGATGGGAAGTGATTGGAGTTCACTATGCCTATACCATACAAAACGATCTCACCACTGAACTGGCTGATAAATACAATGTAAATCCAAAAAAAAGAGTTATTAAATCACACTAAAGTACCTTCCGTTTTTAATTTACCTGAAGAGCTAATAAATCAACTCAGTGATCTATTTGACATCAATCCTGCATTCGATG
>CAZPTV010000380.1:0-2502 GCA_964589335.1 uncultured Bacteriovoracaceae bacterium | reverse complement strand
AAATGAGAAAAATACTACAAAACTTAAAATCAGTTTGCTTCATTTTTTTTCTAATTTTTAATTACAATTTTGTCTTTGCAATCGAACTTGTAGAAATTTCTTCGAATCTTTTACCTACAATTATTCCCGACGGAAATCTTGAAACATTGAAATCAGGAATTTCTAAAGAAGTCGAAGAATGTAAAAAAAATACTTACAAACAATCTTTAAAAGTCATCACCATTAAAGGTTCTCCACAAAAATTTACTACTTCACAGTGGTGTATTCAAACAGGCACTGAAATTCTTGAAATACTAAATACTTCCTCAAATTTTTCTGAAGCGTATCAAAAAATTCGTAACCAATTTCGATTTTTTAAAAGTGTAGGACGTGACGGAAATGGCACTGTACAATTTACAGGCTATTATTCGCCAGTACTCAATGGATCACGTTTACCTAACGCAACTTTTAATTATCCGATGTATGCAAATCCTGAAAGTGGCAACCAACAGCAGACCCAACCTTATCCCGATCGTAAGGCAATTGATATCGATCGAGTCTTATCCGGTAAGAATCTTGAAATTGTTCACGTTGATAATGTATTCGATGCTTATGTCTTCCATGTTCAAGGAGCTGGTAGCATTTTGATCAATGACAAGAATGGTATAAAACAAAAGATATTTCTAAATTTTTCTGCATCAAATGGACACCCCTATGTTTCGATTCGAAAAATCTTACAGGAGCGCGGAGTAGATCCTAAATATCTCACACTTCCTGGTATGAAAAAATATTTTGCAGAACATCCAGATGAAATGCTTCCAACACTGGTTCAAAATCCGAGTTATGTCTTTTTTAAAGAAGAAGCAGTCGGTCCAATGGGGGCAACCAATACTGTGTTGAGTCCTGCACATTCCATTGCAATTGATAAATCTATCTTTCCACTGAGTTCGATCGCATTAGTACAGACACAAAAGCCAATCATCGAAAATGGTGAAGTGGTTTCATGGCAATCTTTTTCACGTTTGATGATCGCAAATGACGTTGGCGGAGCCATTAAAGGCGCTGGGCGTGTTGATTTTTTCTGGGGAGAAGATTCATATGCTGAAATAGCAGCGGGCACAATGAATCAAACCGGAAATTTGATCTTTCTTTTATCAAAATCAAAGGAATACTAATGTCCGCTCGACGGATTAAACCCAATCCACTAAAAGCTAACTCTACGGTTTCACTCATTGCACCTGCAGGAGGCTTTGAAAAGAAACTCTTTGATCGTGGCAGAGAATATCTAGAAAAAAAATATAACTTTAAAATGATTCACCGTAATGATGTCTTTGACCGCGATGGATATTTTGCAGGCTCAGATTTGCGACGTCTTCAAGAGTGCTTCGATTCACTTACTCATTCAAAATTTGATGCTGTTTTTGGAATACGTGGTGGATATGGTATGACTCACATCTATCCAGAATTGATTCGTAAATTGAAGAAAATTAAAAACCTTAAACCTAAAATTGTTTTAGGTTATAGTGACTTAACCATACTATTGAATGGTCTCTATCAAGATTTGGGTTGGGTTACATTTCATGGACCAATGGTCGTTAGCAAACCCTTTGGATCACCCATCGCGATTGAACAAGAATGTTTTGAAACCACTTTGCTCTCTTCAAAACCTCTTGGAAAAATTACCACGAATTCAATGAAAACCTTAATCCCAGGAAAAGCAAAAGGTGTTTTAGTCGGTCGATGTTTGAGTATGCTGGTAGCAACAATTGGTACAACTTATGAAATTCAGACAAAAAATAAAATTCTATTTTTAGAAGATGTTGGTGAAAGACCCTATCGCATTGACCGCATGCTCACTCAGCTTCTTCATGCGGGTTTATTAAACCAAATTCGAGGAATAATTTTTGGTGAATTTACCAATTGCTTTCCTCCTGACATTAAAGATACTGGAGGAGTTCAAACGCAATCTGTTACTCAAGCCATCCAAAGCGCATTGGGGAATTTTCTAAAATCTAAAAAAATACCGGTTATTACAGAATTCCCATCGGGACATGGCTTTCCACAAATTACATTTCCTATCGGGACCCTCGTAGAAATGACTGCCCTGAAAAACCAATGCAATGTAAATTTTATTGAAAGCGGCTGCAAAGAATGAGTACGTTTTCTCAAAATTTTCCAAAAACCACACAACTACTTGAAGATGCAACTCCTGAAATATTTCCTAGCTTTGCAGTTGGCATTCTTTACAATGATCAACTCTACTTTCATGCTGTTGATTGTACGACCTCATCATTGTTTGACTTAGCTTCACTTACAAAAGTTCTCTGCACGACCTCAATTTGCGCAATAGCAGAAGAAAAACATCAGCTTTCTATTGAAGAAAGTTTACAAAGTTATTTTCAATCGTTTCCAGATCCACGAGTACATTTATCTCATTTACTCGACCATACCTCTGGGTTCCCTGCCTGCCTCGATCTACATTCTGCTTTTCATGAGCCCAAAGGTCGAGGCGCATTTGATCCA
>CAZPTV010000379.1:0-2513 GCA_964589335.1 uncultured Bacteriovoracaceae bacterium | reverse complement strand
CTTGACTCCAAACCTCAATCAACTGTCTGGCGTTCTGTAAAAATTTTATTCCAGATTCCGTGGGTTTTAAGCCTTTTTTTAGTCGATAAAATAAAGCTGTATCTAATGTTTTTTCAAGCCGTTGAATGCTTTGTGAAAGTCCAGATTGAGTAATGCCTAATTTATCTGCAGCCTGTGTAAGATTTTCAGCATTACAGGTTACTACAAAATTTTGAATGTCGTTCAAATGCGGTAACATTAGATTTACTTATCATAATAATAATTATTATTAAATTTATTTATTTAAATATTTTGACTATTTCTACATTCAGTCGAAGGGAGACTAAAATGAAACTACTAATATTATTCACATTATCAATCATTCCACTATCAAGTCAGGCACAAGGACCGCAAATGCGGAATATCCAACGAACCTTAAAAGATACCACAACCATGGTCGCATTAGATTTAAACGAAAAAACAGTATTTTGTACTGAAAGAGGCTATGGAATTAATACTCTGAAAGTTTCTGTACCCGATTTAGTTCATCTGGCACATTTTGATCACAAAGTAGCGGGAGAAGCACAGCCCTGTATACAAGCCGGTGCCTGTACTGAAAACAATATTCCGAGTAACATTATTATTCCAGATGAACCCTACACAATCATACCTATTCGCGTAAGACTTATACAAAATATTCAATTAAATGTAGATGAAAAGACTTGTGCAATCTATCTCTCTGAAAAAATCACAACATTTATTAGAAATCGCAGTTTTATTCATTTCATGCAAGGGGCCCCTGGTCCGATGGACTATGAAAAATGTCTCAAGCTAGCACCACTTTAACAAAACGATATCACTTGCATCTGTACTTTGATTTAACTCAAGCTACAGATGCCTTGACCCTCTATCGAGATGCATGGAATGCATTATCGAAGGCCGGAGTGCGGTTCGCTGGGATTCATCCTGTTTCAATTGGGCCGCATCCAAAGCCCATGTTTGAATTAAATTTTTCTGAAATAATTCTCACTCAAGTTAAATCATTTTTTAAAAACAAAACGACTTACTCAATCCTCATACACACTGACACAGAATGTGACATTAAAGACCATACCGTTGGCGCTGAGTGGCTAGGAGAACCCTTGCAATTAAATTTTAATTTTTTTGAAAAAATAATAAATGATCCAGATTCTAGAATTCATCCTATTCAGAAGCTGTAATTTATCTTATAATCGTCGTATGAAAAAAATTATTTTAATATCAATTTTTACATTTCTTTCACTCTTTATTACACAAAACTTATATGCCGAAGCAGGCCCCGGTTTTCAACTCGGAAACCCGACAGGCTTTAACTACAAAAATTGGTTTGATAATCATCGTGCTTTCGATGTTGGACTTTCTTATTCATTTGATCATTTTTTTTTAATTTATTCGGATTACCTCTTCCATTGGACATTAGATAAAATAAGTCAGGGTCAAAAAGATCCTTTCTGGGGATACATCGGAGTTGGGGGTGCATTATTTGTTTCGACTTACAACGCAAGAAAAGACGATAAAGACACGACTCTAGGAGTACGTATTCCGTTTGGAATTGAAAAAAAATTACCAAATACCGAAGTTGCTCTTTTTTTTGAACTCGTTCCCGGAATCGGCATTGTCCCTTCTAGTTTTATGTTTTTTCAATGGGCTTTAGGCGCAAGAATCTATCTCTGGTAGTCCTGCTTGTTTAAAAAAATAATAACGGTAACTGCCGTAAATTTTATTTTACTTTTTTTACTGCTCGAAGTTTCATTACGTATTTTTTTTCCACAACAAACTGGACCTGTACAATACATCTACCATGATCAATTGGGTGCGATTCCAATTCCAAATTTAAAAGGGAAATGGGTCTACCCACCCCATTACACCTACTCCGCAAGCCACGATATCAATGGCAATCGTATTCAGAATGGAACAAATAGTGATAAAATAGCTTTCATAGGCGATTCATTTACTTATGGAGTAGGCGTGAACGACGAACAAACGTTTTCATGGCTCACACAACAAAGCGATCGAATTAAAAGCAATGTTTCAATTTTAAATGCAGGAAATCCAGGGACAGGTACGGATTATGCCTTGCGATACATCGAAACAAATGCAAAAAATAAAACGATTAAGCATTTTGTTATTTTCTTTTACCCTAACGATTTCAATGACAATGGCTGTGACCGATATTATTCAGAAACTGATACTGGACTAGTCGACGTTCCAACTGAAGTCGGATTTAATTTTTTTAAACAAAAACAATCATTAGCGCATTCTAAGTTTTATAATTTTTTTTCAAACAATGTTCATACCTGGAGCCTGCTAAAACGATATATCAGTAACATTAAATTAAAAGCTGGCGGCATTCGCGATTTAAAACAATTTTTAACAAATTCAGCAAATGTGCTTGCCATGAAAAACGGATTTGGGTCTACGCCGAACCTAAGAGTGACAAGAAAAATACTGAGTCGATTGTTTCAATTTTCTGAATCAAATCATATCAAAATTTC
>CAZPTV010000378.1:0-2514 GCA_964589335.1 uncultured Bacteriovoracaceae bacterium | reverse complement strand
GTTTTAATAGAAGTACCAGGAGCGACACCAAAATAACCTGCCTCTGGATTGATTGCATAGAAACGTCCATCGTCTCCAGGTTTAATCCACGCAATGTCATCACCAATCGTTGTTACTTTCCAACCATCGAAATTTTTTGGTGGAATCATCATTGCAAAATTTGTTTTTCCACATGCACTCGGAAATGCCGCTGCAACATATGTTTTTTCTTTTTTAGGACTTTCTACACCTAAAATTAACATGTGCTCCGCAAGCCAACCTTCATCGCGACCCATTGTGGATGCTATTCGAAGTGCGAAACATTTTTTACCTAAAAGAGCGTTTCCACCGTAGCCCGATCCATAGGACCAGATTTCGCGAGATTCAGGATAATGTACAATATATTTAGTATCTTTATTACAAGGCCACTTGATATCTTTTTGCCCCGCTTGAAGTGGCATACCTACCGTATGTAAACATTTAACAAAATTTCCATTTCCTAGAGCTTGCAATGCTTGATCACCCATTCGAGTCATAATTCGCATATTTGCAACGACATAGGGTGAATCAGAAATTTCTACACCAATTTGTGAAATCGGTGAGCCAATGGGTCCCATGCTAAAAGGAATGACATACATCGTGCGACCCTTCATGCATCCTTTAAATAATCCATTCATGGTTTTTGACATCTCAATTGGATCGACCCAATTATTTGTTGGACCTGCATCTTCTTTATTTCTAGAGCAAATGAATGTGCGGTCTTCAACACGAGCAACATCAGAAGGATCTGAAAAAGCCGCATAACTATTGGGACGTTTTTCTGGATTAAGTCTTACAAGCATTCCAGACTTAACCATCTCATCACATAATTTATTGTATTCACCTTCAGAACCGTCACACCAGTATACTGAATTTGGTTGGCATAATTCTTTGATTTCATTTACCCAAGAAATGAGTTTCTGATTCGTTGTCTTCACGAGCAGCATTCTCCTTTTAAATTTTAAGATTAGCTGAGTAAAACTCTTTTGGCGCACTTTTACCAGAAAAAATCGAGTTAAACTATCCTTGTTTTTATGCGCCAAGTTAATCTATGATATCAGCTGCTTACCTATCAAGAAAGAGGCAAAAATGTCCAAACATGAAATCAAAATATCCTGGAAAAACAGTCAAAATGCCATGGATTATAATACATATAACCGAACACATACGATTACATTTAATGGCGGACAAAAGATTGAAGTCACTTCTGCTCATGAGTACTTAGGAAATGCAGAATTAGCAAATCCCGAAGAAATGCTTGCAGCAGCACTTTCGAGCTGTCACATGCTAACATTTCTTGCAATAGCTTCTAAGAGTAAACTCATTGTCGCTTCCTATGAAGACCATGCAATCGCTCACTTAGATAAAGATCCCACAGGTAAAATTTGGATTCAACAAATTGAACTCAATCCCAAAACAGTCTTTATAGGTGTAACACCTGACAGTGATAAATTAAAATCATTACACGAAAAAGCTCACCATAATTGTTTTATTGCAAACTCAATCAAATCAAACGTCATTACTAACCTATAAGGAAAATAATGTTTAAGTTATTTGTTATATTAAATATCAGTTTTTTAGTTTTATCCTGTTCTCACTCTCAAAATAAATTAAATCTGGATACGAATTATTCTGGTCATGGTGCTGAAAGTGTCCCGAAAGAAATTTTAACGCAATTTGCACCCAAAGAACTTTCACCCGAACTCAGTCGTAAAATTCAAACATATTTAGATATTCGCTCTCCGGGTTTAGGTAAAGTTACAGAAGATGGTAAAACACTAATCTTTTCTTGGGGAGTGAGTGGAACCAGACAAATTTGGAAATTAAATTCGCCCTTATCATTTCCAGTGCAAATGACTGGAGGAGAAGATCAAACGAATCTTGTTTCTATCGCTCCAAACGGAAAGTTTATTCTAGTCTCAAGAGACCGTAAAGGAGAAGAAAATCCAGGTTTATATTGGCAATCTATTGCTGGGGGACCTTTAAATGAAATTCAACATTTAAAAGGAATTCAAACTTCACTTCAATATATAACCAATGACAGCAAAACAATTTATTTTTCGTCGAATGACCAATCTCAAGACTCATATATCATTTACAAATATGAGATGGATACGAAAAGAAAAACACCAATTATTACAGATCCAGGTCTTTGGGGTATTGATGATGTCCATCCGGACGGAACATTTATAATTGGAAAACAAATCGGATCAAGCCATCGAGAGTTTTATCGTTATAGTCCTATCACGGGACGAATGACTCCTATCTTAGGAACAGATGACAATGAAGAATATGAGATCTCATTTGGAAAAACTTCGAACGATTTCTATGTGCTCACCAACCGATTTGGTGAATTTCGTAGATTGTACTCATTTAAAAATGGCAGATGGAATGCGCTCACACCAGAAGCAATCGATCTATCTTCATTCGCAATTGAAAAAAAAAAAAAAAGAATTTATATCAGCATCAATGACCGTGGATACACTCGACTACAAG
>CAZPTV010000377.1:0-2522 GCA_964589335.1 uncultured Bacteriovoracaceae bacterium | reverse complement strand
CTATGTATTTTGTCGAGTTATTAGTGAACCAATTTCCATTAATAGGTAATGAAAAGTCATTATAAGGCTGTCCTGTAATTTGTGTAAATGTTGTTCCATTATAAACCTTAGTGATGATGGTATCTGAAAGACCAGTACAGCCAGCTGATTGATAAGCTGAACCGATAAAATTAAATCTAAAAGTCGTATATTTACTCAAATCAAAGTTATTAAGATTAAACCAAAGTTGTATGCCTGCAAAATGAGATGATGCCGCTGCAGTGTTATGATACAAATTATCATTTGGAAATTTTACTGCATTTTGTAGCGCGGCAGTGTTGAGTGTATTTGAGCATGGAATAGATGTGCAGTCTCCAGTACCCGAAAAGCTATGATAATAAAATGTATGACCAGAATTAATATTTCCAAAAACTAATTCTTGATTATGATCATCACAGGTTAATGATGGGTTAGTAGTCATACTAGGAGTAGCGGCTGGATTTGGAAATGCGGTTAAAATATTAATTGTACCGCCGCTTAGTATATCAACTTTTTTACTTCCAATAAAAAAACCGCGATTAGGATAAGGAATAGCTGGATCATCTTTACATTCAGTTCCTGCACTACCTACAAACATTGGAAACATTCCATAAACGTCAAAAATACGGTCTTCACCGGATTGGATTTCGGCAGTAGCTAAAGAATTTTTTGGAAAAGGTTCAATAAGGATTCCCTTGCCGCGATTTTGAAAATTATCATGAATCGTACAGTTGCCCGCCTTATTATTACTAATGACACCTGGGTAATTCACATTTACGGCTACACAGTTAAAGCCTGAAGCAGAAGTAGGGAGTGTGACCGTTTCAACCGCAAAATATTTTAATAAGTTAATTTCATTTTCATAATCCTGCGAATCTTCGATTTTAATAGCAACTTTGGGCGTGAGTTCTTTTGGGTCTTTTAACGAGCAAGAAGACAATACGAGTGCAAGTGTAAAAACTAAAATTTGAATCATTCTTGTAATCCTTTTTCAGTTTCTGAAGCACATGTCATGGTTGTTAATTGATTGTTTCCACTTTTCGTAACTTCAGAAAATGTTGCTTTAGATTTACCTTTTTGAGTGTTGTTAATCGTTAGAATAAATTTTTTCTCGTCATTTTTGGGGCTAGTACATTTAATCATTTTAGATGTACGTGGATATTTTTTGCAATTCAAAGTTGCGACGGCTCTTGGCCCGGCAATTGTCATTTCTTCGATTGTTGCAGATTTCATATCTTCAGAAAAAATCGCATTCGTACCGTGGTCGGGTCCGCCATTATCGTCTCTGCATGTAAAAGCTAGTGAGGTAGAACTTGAAAGTAAAAGTGCAGTAAAGATTAATTTTTTCATAAATGTCTCCTAAGTGAATCACTGATTAAAATATTTCCTTAAAAAAGTTTTGCATTTCAATCCAGCTACGTTTGTCAGACAGCTCATTGTAAGCAGCACCTTTGCTATTATCAGTGCCAGCGGATTTGTCGGTAAAACTATGAACGGTATTGCCGTATTTAACTAATCTCCAATCAACACCACCTGATTTCATCTCGGTTTCAAATGCAGATAATTTTTCTGGAGTAACATAGGGATCATCAGCGCCATGCAAAGCAAGAATTTTTGCTTTGATTTTTTTTCCGTCTTCAACGTTTGTGCTGTCGAGACCACCATGAAAGCTAACCACTCCAATTAAATCTGGAGTTCCTGCGCGTGAAAGTTCGAGTGCAGAGGTTCCGCCAAAACAATAACCAACAGCAACTAGCTTTGAAAGATCAACTCGTGAAACTTTTTTGAGCTGTTCAAATCCTGCAGTAATTCGTTGTCTTAAAAGTTCTCTATTTTCATAGTATTGTTTTGCGTTGGCAGATGCTTCTTCTGAGTTTTTGGGGCGTACACCTTTTCCGAATACATCCATTGCAAAAACCACATATCCTAGGTCGGCAATGCGTTTTGCTTTTTCTTTTGTTTTCGCAGTTAGTCCCATCCAATCGTGAATCACTAAAACCCCTGGCATTTTATCTTTTTGGTGTTTTGGTTTTGCAACAAACCCTTCAAACGTTTGTTCATTAATTTTGTAATCATATTCAACAGCAGCAAAGCTTGTGGATGTAATAAAAAGTGCTAGAAATAGTGCAATATTTTGAATCATTTAGATTTTCCTTTTTTGTTATTAATGTAGCTTGCCAAAGAGTTTTGGACAATTTTAATGTTTTTAATTCTATTATTATTCCCAAGTTCTAAAATTCTAAATTTTTTGAAAATCCGTGAATTTTAAAAACTTAAGTGCGGCGCGCAACTTAAAAATCTTTATTTCATCTCATTGACGTTTTTTCTGAACTTGCGTAATTTGTTTTCGAAATGTCGAGCCGTAGCGCAGCCTGGTAGCGCACTATCTTGGGGTGGTAGTGGTCGCTGGTTCAAATCCAGTCGGCTCGACCAATTTTTCTGGTCTATTGCATTATATAAAAAAAATACATGGTTGTTTGGAGTCAGAACGTCCTTCGTCGTTT
>CAZPTV010000376.1:0-2530 GCA_964589335.1 uncultured Bacteriovoracaceae bacterium | reverse complement strand
GTTTTAATCGAATTATTGTCATTCCATCTAAGCTTTCTCCATTTAAAGAAAAACCCTATTTTAGTGATAAAAAAAGAATGGAGTTTTTAGAAACAACACTATCTGGACTTAAAATTGAAATTTCAGATCGTGAATTAAAACGAAATGGGAAAAGCTACACAATTGATACGGTAGAAGAAATTCAAAATGAATTTAAACCTGATAAAATAACACTCATCATAGGAACTGACTTAATTGATGGTCTTAATCGTTGGCACAGAATAGATGATCTTGTGAAATATTGTGATTTTTTGATTATTACTCGAAAAGGTTTTCAACTTAAAAAAGACTTCCCCAATGGAATTCGAACTGAAGTTTATGAATGTGACATTCCAGATATTTCATCTTCAGAAATTAGAAATATGATAAAAACAAAAGCTAATCTTAACGGATATATTCCAAATGAGATTCTTAATAAGGTTTTGATTTAATAATACTTTGAGCTGCCACATAAGCTTGTGCAACACAAGCCTGTATTAGGAATCCGCCTGTTGGAGCATCCCAATTCAACATTTCACCAACGGCATAGACTCTGGAGTATTTTTTTAATTGATACTCGTTATCGACCTCATCCAAACTAATTCCTCCCGCCGAGGAGATCGCTTCAGATAGTGGCCTAGGATTTTTTAAATAAATTTTAAATTTTTTTAAATATTGATTGATATCACTGAGTGAATTTAAATTGGAAGTATCCTTTGGCAAGCAATGGAAAAACAACGCATCTCTAACTGAGTCCGATTTTAAAAACTTTTTTACTTTTCTGGTTAAACTTCGATTCTCATTGTCTTGACTGAGTTTTTGTAGAATTTTTTCAGATGGAATGCCTGGAAATAAATCGATTTCTGCAACTCCACTACAACCCACTTCATAAATTGGAGTTCCCTCAACTCCATATTCTGTAATCAGAATATCACCTGAACTTGTTCCTTTTGCTGTTGTTATTTTAATATTTTTTAATGGTTTTCTTTTGATCTCTTGAATAAATTTTTCTGGCCAATCGACTTCAAATCCAACATTAGAGGCAGTAAATGGTTCGACTTTTACATTTTTATCATGAAATATTTTACTCCATAATTTTGCAGGATCTTCGTCTTCCCAACTACCCCCTCCTATAGCAAATACGGTATAGTCAAAATCAACTTCGTCATAATTTTCAAAATGTAAATCAATTAAATTTGAATTTGTAAATCCAATGCAATTTGAATTAAATCTAAACTCCACATCTTGTGACTTTAATTTCTCAACCCAGCAATTTAAGAAATTTGCTGCTTTTTTATCTTTAATGAAATACCTGGGACTCGTTCCACAATAAGTTTGAATTCCAATTTTTTCTACATAATGTACCCAATCTTTTGGAGAGAACTGGTCAAATGTGTTAATCCACATTTCTCTTGATCCAGTGTATTTAGAAATCACTGAACTCAATTCCAAAGAACTCGCTATATTTAAACCCGAACTACCGGCAATCAATAATTTACGCCCAACGCTTTTTCTTTTTTCAAAACAAACCACTTTATGTCCTGCTGAAGAAATTATATCAGCAGCCATTAAACCTGCTGGACCCGTTCCGATAATTCCAATTTTTTTTACTTTTACTTTCATACCCTGTGAATTAATTATGACTTGAATCAATAAATAATTCATGGAATTTTTAACTATTTATAGAAGAGAAGCCTATCCAGCTTCTCTTCTAAGTTATGCTACTTATTTTAAACTAATCGTTTTTGTTAGTTTATTGTTCGTTTCATTGCTTTCAACAACTCGAGATTCCCAATCAATTTCAGCTGAAACCGTAGAGGTCATTCCGTTTGATAAACCAATTAATCCAATTGTAAATCCGCCCGTTCGCAGTTTCTGCCCTGGTTTTGGTACCGGAAATCTATAATAGCTATTTCCAGGAAATGATTGATTTCCTGAACTAATTTTAATTAGAAAATCACCTGTACCCTGAGTCGTTCCAATGTTCTTGTATTCTACGTAAATATAATATGGGACTAATGGATCAAAGATAATATCTGTCACGACTAAATCTGGTAATCCAGCTGGAATCGTAGGCTGAGGAATCGGCATCGTCTCGGTCGAACAATTAACAAGATTATTAGCATTATTATAATCAGCGTTAATATAAACTACTGCATATTTTTCAGCTCCAGTTTGATCATAGATATTAATTGAATACGCTCGATTGGGTGCACTCAATTTTAAAATACCTTTTACGGTGTCTCTCATAATCAGTTTTGCAGATTGCTGACAACCAAGTAGACCAGCTCCCTTACTTAAGGCATCATCATTTCCATTATAAACTGTTACATAGACCGAGCTAAAACTCTGACTTCCTTTGCCTGTGGTTACCTTCCCTTTTCCACCTACATAATAATATGAATTAGAGTAAAAACCAGATGATGGGTATTTATATAATCCATCATTGAAATAAGAATTTTTTAAATTTTCAAATTCTACTGTTACACCCACACCAACTTCTGGAGAAGCA
>CAZPTV010000375.1:0-2546 GCA_964589335.1 uncultured Bacteriovoracaceae bacterium | reverse complement strand
AGTATTGCCATCCATAGAGCATCTAGGATTTGATGCATTTTCATATTCTTTGCCACGAAATAGAATTCTAGTAGCTCCAGGTTTTATGGTTTCGTCTAGGTATAAAATTCTAACTTCTGACCAACGGCCTCGGTGAGTCGTATAAACGAGACCTAAATCTTTGCAAAAATCAGGGTTTTTAGCACGTTCGCCTATAGTCAGCTGATGGGATTCTTGTGTAACAATATCAAAATAATACAGATCGCTAAAAACATTAAAAGATCCTACATTTTCGAATTTTGAATAAAATAATTTTGTTCCATCTTCAGAAAAAGAAAAGCCACTTCCAAAACTACCTTTATCAACGATATTTTCAATTTTATGTTTTACGTCAAAAAGGACTAACTTAGACTTTTCATGACCAGAGCGTACAGAATACACCATCCATTTTCCGTCAGGAGATAATCTTGCTCCCAGTGAAACATCCCCAGAGTTTGAATGCAGCATTGGATCAGGAGATCCATTTTTAGTGATCCAATCAAATTCGGGCTTCATTCGCTCTCGCTCATGATGAATCCAATTTTCCCAAAGTATTCGGAATTCTTTTGTTTGATTTGGGTAAGTAATATTATCCAAAGTACCATTTAAGAAATAAGGTATTCTCCAGGAACTTTCTTCTGCAAAGCGAGTCGGTGAAGAGGGACCAAGTTCTCTGACTAATTGGTCAATAATTCCGTACCCAGCATAATATTGAACTTCACCAAATGGGAAGGTAGGGGTTGGTCCAGATAGCTGATCAAAACTTAGAAAAAATCCAGCAGAGCCTTTTTTCCACTCTCTATACAGAGAGTCTCGAGTGAGTGTATTATAAAATGTACCGTGGCCTCTTCCTTGCTCGTCGAAAACTGATTCTGCATAAACGGCAAACCCTTCTGCAATCCAACCTGGCCAAAAATGATTTGGAAAAATTAAATCTCCAAATAAAAACCGTGTAATGCTAAAGATTCCATTTGTGCGATCCAATGTTAAATAGTGAGTATACTCATGAACGATTAAACCTTCTAGCCAATGACCATATTCACCTATTGAACTTTCTGGATCGGGTGCGGTTAAATATAGAATCATACCTTGATGGCCAATTGCTGATGTCACGCCATTTGCTGAGTCTTCATTGTCAGTGATTAGTACAGTTATTTTACGATGGAACTCATACTTAAATACTGGAGCTAATACTTCATGAGTACGTTCTAGTATTGCAAGTGAATGTTGTGCTTCTACGGTTAAGTTCCCAGGATAGGTGACTAAAAAATGAGGAGACTCCATAGTGTGGTAGTCAGCATAAGGAGAAATTGATACTTGGTCTGATAATCCAGCATAAGATGTGATTGAATATAATATTAAAAACAAACTGAAAATATTTTTGATCATTTCTTAACTTTCTTTATCACAACAGACTGGTTTAAAATTTGATAATGTTCGTTCTCATCGAGTTGTGTTTTTCCTAATATACCTAAACCGATCCAGCATGAGTGATCCAAGGGATGAACACTGGATGAAGTAAGAGTGCCTGCTTCTGTTCCATCGCTTTTTAAAATTTTAGATTGGGAAGGTGGAACTTGATTTGTAAGTGCTGCATTAGGAATAGATTGTATTTTCACTAATATTTTTGGGGGAGAACCCATCGAACGAATTCGTTCGATCACTTCTTGCCCAGGGTAACATCCTTTGTTTTCAGCAATCATAAAATCTAATCCAATATCCAAAGGCAAAATGCCTTCATGAATTTCAGTAGGAGAAACTGGGTTTGAAAAGTAATTCATAATCGGTTGAATCGATTCTAGGCGCTGGAAGTTTTGTTGCTCTAAGTTTTGAATAACAATGTTTTTTAATCGGTCAGGAAATAGTAGTCCCCACGATTCTATAAATACATTTTGAGTACTATCATTGAAATCAGTTTCTTGGAAAACAGTAACTTCTGGTGGAACGTTTGGTTTTGTATGAGCAAACGTTCTTATATAATTCCAATTTTCTATAGGCTGTACTATTTGAAAGTTTTCTGTGAAATGAAATTTTTCTAGCTCATCAAAAAGGCGATTTTGATTTTGAGTTGTATTGAATTGTGAAAGTGGATAAAAAAGTAAAAATTCTTGAGCATTAATAACTAAAGTATTGAAGAAGGCAATGAGTTTGCCAGTTGGTTGTAAAAACAAATTACTACATACTTGTCCGGGTTGAATACGCCGATAATCAAAAGTTGTCATCCGATGCAAAAAATCTTTTGAATCGGATCCGTGCATCGATAGAAATGCCCAATCATTATGTATATAATAATATTGATTACCGGGTTGAATTTTAAACATGTATGGATTTTAAGCGTAATTTATGATTTCGTCACCTTAAAGGAGTACTATTTTTGTCACTTTTTGAGACCAATTTATCTGAAATTAGATATGTAGTGTTTGATACTGAAACGACGGGAATTTCTCCTCATTCTGATGAAATTGTAGAAATTGCTGCTAAGGTTTTTGATGAGGACTTTGAGCACCGTCAGTTTCAAACATTGATAT
>CAZPTV010000374.1:0-2571 GCA_964589335.1 uncultured Bacteriovoracaceae bacterium | reverse complement strand
CTAAAATTATTTTTTATGACCAATAACTGAATTCATTTAAACTTAGTAAAGCATTGTACTACTTTCATTAAAGTTGACATTTTATTTTAAAATATGCATTGATCTCTTATGAACCAAACTGAACAAATTAAAGAGTTAATCAATAAATCTCACTGGCTTAGAAAAGAACTTTTTGAGCTTTTAGCAACTGCAAAAAAAGGGCATATTCCTTCAAGTTATTCGTGCGCAGAAATCGTAATAGCGCTTTATTATGCAGGCTATCTTAAAGTTGATCCCAAAAACCCAAAAAGCATGGACAGAGACCGCTTATTTATAAGTAAAGGACACGCTGCAATGGTGCTATATCCAATTCTGGCAGACCTAGGTTTCTTTTCAAAAAATGAATTACAAAACTTCACAAAGTCTGATGGAATTTTAAGACTATATGCAGATCCAAGTATACCAGGAATAGAATCTGTCACGGGATCTCTTGGTCACGCACTTGGAATCGCAGCAGGTTTTGCGCTATCAGCAAAGCGAGACAATCTTAATTATAATTCATATGTCATCCTTGGAGACGGAGAATGTTATGAAGGGTCAATTTGGGAAACCGCTATGTTTGCAAATCACCATGAATTAAATAATTTAATCGCTATCGTAGATCGCAATCAATACTGTATCATCGGTGAAACCGAAAAATGTATTAAACTTGACTCTTTAGAAGATAAATTTCGTTCGTTTGGTTGGAATAGTTTTTCAATTAATGGGCACTCGTATAACGAAATTATTCCAGCACTTGAGAAAGTTAAAACAAATAATAAAAACAAGCCTACTGCAATTATAGCAAATACAGTTAAGGGCAAGGGGATTTCTTTTATGGAGGGGGACCCACTCTGGCATAATAAAATTCCAAACGACGAACAAATTCAAAAGGCGCGAGAAGCATTAAAAAATAATTGTATTTTTAATTAAGGAATCACAAATGAGCTCCGTTCAAGAACTACCAAGAGACACTGTAATTAATGAAATTTATAATGCTGCAAAAAAAGACAAAGATCTTTATTTTCTTTGCTGTGACTTAGGCGCAATGGCATTAGATAACTTTAGAAAAGAACTGCCACAACAATTTATTCATTGTGGTATTTCAGAACAAAATACAATCGACCTTGCTGCAGGTTTAGCGTTAAATAAAAAAAAGGTATTTGTTTATGCAATGGCTAGCTTTACAACAATACGTTGCTTAGAACAAATCAAAGTTACCTTAGCTGCAATGAACTTACCTGTCACAATCATCGGTGTAGGAGTAGGCTATGGGTATGACGATGCAGGCCCTACACATTATCCAATTGATGACATTACTTGTATGCGTTCTTTAGGAAACATAGAGATCATCACACCCGCTGATCTTAACTCAGCCGCTGAAATTACTCGCATGAGCTGTGAAAAACCTGCGTTTCGTTATATTCGATTAGATCGAAAACACTTGCCTGAAGTGTATAAATCAAATGATAACCGCTATATTCAAGACGGAATAGTTGAAATCTATAAAGGCACTGAAGCTTGTATTGTAACAAATGGATATATGTTGCAGATTGCAAACGAAGCTAAGAAATCACTCGCTGAGCTTGGAATTAATATTGGTATTGTTGACGCATATCGATTAAAGCCAATAAGAAATGAAGTTATTACAAAAGTTCTAAGTCCTTATAAAAAAATAATTACATTAGAAGAACACTTTTTAAGCGGTGGCTTGGGCAGTACTATATTAGAATCTCTCGCGGATGCCTGTTTGCTTAGAAAAGTTAAGCGAATCGGAATTCAAGATAAATATAGATTCGAAAATGGTAAGAGAGCTTATATTCAGGAATTAGATAAAATTGATCCGAAAAGCGTTACCCAATCTGTGCATAATTTTATTAAAGAAGATCGGTTTTCATAATTGTCTCTGATATTTTTGTCTCACGAGCTTTCGCTTGATACTTCAGGTTATGGTGGGAAAAAAAACTTTAAAAATTCTAACTTAACAAGTATCTGCTGCGGTCAAAGTTCAAACACTCAGCTTTTTGAATTTCATAATCATACAGGCACTCACATAGACTGCCCTTTACATTTTTTTGAAAATCAAGAATCAATCGATAAATATCCAGCAGAATTTTGGTTTTTCAAAAAACCCCATTTTTGCGAAATTTCTGTAACCAACGATGAGTTAATTACTGTTAATACTTTAAATAATCTCCCTCCCGAAGGGACAGATCTTTTATTATTAAAAACTAATTTTGAAAAACACAGGGGCACTGATCTTTACTGGAATAACAATCCTGGAATTTCTCCAGAACTAGGTACATGGATCAAACAAAATCGAAAATCAATACGACTCATTGGTTTTGACTTTATCTCATTATCTTCATATCAAAATCGGCAACTCGGCAGAGTCGCTCATCAAGTATTTTTAAATAAATCAGAATTAGAAAATCCAATATTAATATTGGAAGATATGAAACTTTCGAATCTTACGCAGTCTCCCCAATGGGTACTCGTTTCACCGCTTCGAGTAATGGGGGCTGACGGGAGTCCGGCAACAGTTTTTGCAAA
>CAZPTV010000373.1:0-2585 GCA_964589335.1 uncultured Bacteriovoracaceae bacterium | reverse complement strand
CGACTCGATGCCTTATCTCCTTTAAAAGTATTAGGTCGTGGGTATACTTTAATAGAGGATCTCAATTCAGGTAAACTTCTAAAGTCTGCAAAGTTAATGAAGCCAGGCATGGAAGTGAATTTGATTTTTAAGGATGGCAAATCTAAAGCGAAGTGTATTTAAATCAATCATGCAATCATTGTCTACGTTCGTAGTCATACTAGCGCTATATTCATGTTCTAAACCAATTGTAGAAAATAATGCAGTAAAAGCAGAAGGTCAAACAGATCAATCTCCGCCAAAACATGAGAGTCTTGAAACCATTAGTGAAGAAATTAAAGACAAAGAAAACAATGTCATTAGTCTTCTAACATATAATAAAAGTGCTAAAGAAGGTTCTGTATTCATAATTAAGCTTGAAGGGAAAACTGAAATAAAAGAATTAACAGGAACGTTTAATCAAAGAAGGCTAATGTTTTTTCCTGTAGTCGGTTCTGATAATTCATTTCAAGCATATATTGGTATTGAATTTGGAAAAGATAAAGATAGCGCTCTATTAAATTTAAATATTTGTAATTCTGCTGATAAAAATAATTGTACAATATTTTCAAAATCAATATTAATTACAAAAACAGAATATCAATCAGAAATATTAAAAGTTCCACCGCGATCGGTAGAACCAACAAAAAAAGATTTAGTTCGAATAAAAAAAGAACAACAAAAATTAAATTTAGTATATTCACAGAGTGTTTCAGAGATACTTTGTGATCCTCCAATACAATTACCAGTAAATAATGATATTACCTCAAAATATGGGACCCATCGTGTTTATAATGGCCAAAAATCAGGTATTCATTATGGAACTGATTTTCGAGAACCAACAGGCACACCTATTTATGCCCCTTTAAAAGGCAAAGTTGTTTTAGCTCAAAATCTTTTTTTCACGGGTTGGACAGTTATATTAGATCATGGATATAATTTTTTTACTGTTTATGCACATATGTCTAAATTATTTGTTCATACAGGAAATGTTGTACCAAAAAATACAAAATTGGGATTGAGCGGAGCAACGGGTAGAGCATCAGGTCCGCACCTACATTGGGGTGTAAAATTTAACGGAGCCAAAGTGGATCCGATGTCTGTCTTGGAGATTATGAAATGAAATATTTTAAATATATTTTTTTATTAGGGTTGCTCTTAGTTACTTCAAATGTATTCGCGGCACAAGACGTAACCGTGATGGTGGATAATGCAATCATTAGAAAAGAACCTAAAGAAAGTTCAGAAATTCTAGAGTACTTACCTGTGGGTACTGAGATACGAACATCAAGTAATCCAGTAGCCGGGGGCTGGTACAAAGTTAGATCAAGAAATGGAGAATATGGCTGGATCCATGAAGGGTTTCTTTCAGTGTCACAACGTTATGGAGGAGTTCCTAAGAAAAACCCTGGAGCGTATGCACAAGTCAAACAGGCAGCGCAACCCTTGCTACCAAGAAAAATGGTCATACGACCCATTCTAGGTTTGCAGTTTGGAAATGCCGCCGACATCAACGATATTTTTACATTCAATGAATTTACAATGTTTAATTATTTTGGTGGGGAATTTGGTTATCGTTGGAATAGAAACTTTGGCTTTTTAATTAGAGCGGACATTATTATAAAAGATCTTGTTGCAAAAGAATCCATTACACAAGTGACTTATAATTTAGGATTACGTTCGTATCCACTCATGGCAGGTGCAGAATATTTTGTAATCATGACACCCCCATTTCAAATGAGTCTTGCTGGATATATTGGGTTTGCCTTAAATACATCATTTAATTTACAAGCGGTTAACTTAAATGCACCCAATGCAGTGACGCTTTCTGAATCACCGTTGACTTGGATGTTGAGATTAAATCTAACTCGACCGTTAGGAAAAACTTTTTCAGTTTTTGCTGAGGGGGGATATCGTTATATTGTAACTTCTGAATTATCTACTGCCGCTGCATCGACTACAAATGGTGGACAAGTTTTTGTTAAAAACGGTGGATACATGAATCGAATTATTGATTTATCTGGTTTTACAGCAGGAATCGGAGTTGGGGTTCATTTTTAATTATTCTTTTGTGTGCTTTGCTCGAATAATGGTTTTAATATTTCCGCGAACATTAAAATCTCCAACAACATTAATTTCATTAGGATTTAAAAGTTTAATGAGATCATCCATAATAATATTCACCACATCTTCATGAAATACGCCTTGGTTTCTAAATTTATTAATATAAAGTTTTAGTGATTTGAGTTCGACGCACCATTCGTCTGGTATGTAATTAATGTGAATGGTTGCAAAGTCTGGAAATCCTGATTTTGGACAAATACATGTAAATTCAGGACATGAAAATTCAATGGTGTATTTACGGTGGCGGGTTCTATTCTTAAATCGTTCGAGTTTTGCCTCTTCGATTATCTTTAAACCATCAGGTCTTTCGTTGCGTAGTGTGCTTGATTTAGTTTTTTTCATGGATAGCCTTATAACACATTCAATTTCGGTTTGGAATATTTAATTTAACGCTTTAAAATTAAGTAAATTAATATAAAAATTATATTGCCCCAACAATATAT
>CAZPTV010000372.1:0-2588 GCA_964589335.1 uncultured Bacteriovoracaceae bacterium | reverse complement strand
TGAACTTAACGATATTATCATACAATACATATGCAGATACATTATCGTTAAATGCATAATTTAATTGTGGAGCTGTATAAAATCGCATTTGCGTTAATGGAGATCCAGATTTAGGACTGAATTTCTCAGTTTGCACATAATATTGAGCAAAGTTATATAGATCCAAAGAAAATGCGGATTTTCCGAATTGAACTGTTGGATTCATCCATAATTGTGCTGAGCCTACAGTTTTATTGTCTCTTGAGCCTTTGCTTGTAGGTGCATATAAGCGAAGGGCACTGTTTAAGGTAATGTTGTTACCTTTAACAGAAGCAGCAGCTAGATTACCTCTAGAAATCTTTACATATGAATCATTCCATGAAAATCCACGGCTATCATCTGCCATTGGGTCAGTAAGCTGTGTATTAAAATCAGGGATTAGACTTGCTGATAAATCTTTATTTACTGTGTATTTTAATTCTGGACGATGGCGAAGAACGATAGCTGTTTTAGCATCGATCGCATTATCAGTTGTTTCATCACTTGTGATGTCAGTTAATTGTGTACCATATAGATCTAAAGTATATTTTAGATTGATTGGGATTTCTTTTTTTGCAGCAGCCTTACTTGTAGCAGCAGATGCAACTGATGTAGCACTGCCATTTGCAGCTGCCATAGCGTTTCCTGCAGTCATCAATATTGCGACTGAAGCAGCAGCTACTGTGCTGTTTTTGAACCAAAGAGATTTCATAATTATCCTCCATTAACAGGTTGTTTGTTAAGCCTTGTGTCAAACCAAAATGATTTGTCTGGGTGCTCACTTACGCAAACCTTATACCAAGAAGGGTCATCAAAAATCAATTATATTATCTTAAATAATATCAAGTATTTATTAAATATACTTAAAGAAAGGAGTGCGTTTTGTAACCCTGTAAGGATTTCATGGTTGATAAAATCATGTACAACTTTCATACATAAGTTCATATCCTATTCATTTTTAGATTTATCGACTCATGCTAGAATCGACAATCATAGAACATAAAAATTATGAAAAAGACTGCAATAAAAAACAAAAAACACGTTAGTTCAAAAGTTAAAATTCCTAAGGCTATAACCCCTGAAATTTTAGATGCTAGTATTGAAAGCGATGAATTGAATGACGAAAATAATGATATTAGCCCAGATAATATTGTAGAAGGTGATTATAAAGTACTGGATTCTGACACTCATACGATAAGCACTGAATTATCCTTACCCAATCAAGACTCTGGTTTAACGACAACGCAATTTGATTTATTAAAAAAATATATATCTGATATTTCTAAATACCCACTACTTAAGCCCGATGAAGAATATGCACTAGCTATAAAGTTAAAAAACTCAGGCGATATTGATGCCGCTAGAAAATTAGTAACATCAAATCTTAGGTTAGTAGTCAAAATTGCCATGGAATATCGCAATGCCTATCAAAATGTAATGGATCTAATTCAAGAAGGGAATGTAGGTCTCATGAAAGCAGTTTCAAAATTTGACCCCACAAAAGGAGCAAAACTATCATATTATTCAAGTTGGTGGATTAAATCATTTATTTTAAAATATATCATTGAAAACTTTAGACTCGTTCGAGTTGGAACTACAGCAGCACAAAAAAAATTGTTTTTTCATTTGATGAGAGAGAAAGAGAAGCTCGAAGCACAAGGCATTGATGCGCAACCAAAATTATTAGCCGATTTATTACATGTAAAAGAAAAAGAAATTCGAGAGATGAATCAAAGACTTGGTTCTTCTGGAGCTGAAGTTAGTTTAAATAATCCTCTCAATCAAGGCGATGGAGACTCTGTATTTCACTTAGATATGCTCGCAGATCCAAACCAAAATATTGAATTTGATCTTGAAAATGATGAATTAAAACAAGTTCTAAGAACGCATTTAGAAGAGTTTAAAAAAACATTAAAAGACAAAGAAAAGACAGTTTTTGAAGAGCGTTTGAATGCTGAAAATCCCAAAACATTGCAAGAAGTTGCAGATAAATACGGACTGACGAGAGAGAGAGCGCGTCAAATTGAGTCAAATGTCATTGATAAAATGAGAAATTTCTATCAAAAATTACTATAATAATTATACGTTGCGTTATTTTTTTCAAACTCATTCCACGATTGACTCTAATTGAAATCAAGTGTTATAAACACCCTCGAAATTAAAGGAAAATATATATTTAAGGAGAATGAAATTGGCTTATCAAACTGTTTCAGAAAAACAAAATACAACTAAAATTATTGAAAAGTACAAAACTGCATCATCTGATGTAGGGAGTTCAGAAGTTCAGGTAGCTTTGATTACTGACCGAATTAACCATTTAACTTCACATTTAAAATCGAATAAAAAAGATTTTTCAACTCAACGTGGATTATTAAAACTTGTTGGTCAAAGAAAAAGACTATTAAAATATTTACGCACAACAAAACCACAAGCGTATTTGAAGCTCATTCAATCATTAGATCTACGAAAATAATAATAACGTTTAAAAAGAATCATGCGTAACAAACTCAAATGGGTTCGTGTGCGCTCATATTAAGAAAATACTTTCTGGAGGAAATATGTTCAAAACC
>CAZPTV010000371.1:0-2589 GCA_964589335.1 uncultured Bacteriovoracaceae bacterium | reverse complement strand
CTTCAAGATCCAAAAGTTAAAGCAATTCTGATAAATATTTTCGGCGGAATCATGAAGTGCGATGTCATTGCAGATGGTGTGATTGCGGCTGCAAAAGAAGTGAATTTAAAAGTTCCTTTAGTCGTGCGTTTGCAAGGCACCAATGTTGAAAAAGGTCGTGAAATGCTTGCACAGTCAGGTCTAAAGATCACACCTGCAGAAGACTTGGGTGATGCAGCTAAAAAAGTTGTCGCAGCTGCGAAAGGCGGAATGTAAAAATGTCTATTTGGATTAATAAAAATACAAAAGTAATTTGTCAGGGCATAACGGGTAGCCAAGGCACATTCCATTCACTCGGTTGCCGCGATTATAGTAAATCGTTTGGTTTTGATACAATGGTTGGTGGAGTGACTCCTGGAAAAGGTGGAACCACTCACGAAGGGTTTCCTGTTTTTGATTCAGTCGCTGATGCAAAAAAGAAAACGGGTGCAAATGTTTCAATGATATTTGTACCGCCACCATTCGCTGCAGATGCAATTTGTGAAGCAGTTGATGCAGAAATGGAATTAGTTGTTGCGATTACCGAAGGCATTCCTGTTTTAGATATGTTAAAAGTAAAAAAATATCTTCAAGGTAAAAAAACTCGATTGATAGGTCCGAACTGTCCAGGAATTATAACTCCCGGTCAGTGTAAAATTGGAATCATGCCTGGACATATACATAAACCGGGTCCTGTCGGTGTCCTTTCAAGAAGTGGAACTTTGACGTATGAAGCAGTGTTTCAGTTATCACAATTAGGTATTGGACAAAGCACATGTGTGGGAATTGGTGGAGATCCTATTAACGGCACAAATTTTATTGATGTTCTCGATGCATTTAATCGTGACCCAGAGACTAAAGCTGTTATTATGATTGGGGAAATTGGTGGAAGCGCCGAAGAAGAAGCTGCAGATTTCATTAAAAAAGAAATGAAAAAACCAGTCGCAAGTTTCATTGCAGGACAAGCCGCGCCAAAAGGCCGTCGAATGGGACATGCAGGAGCAATTATTAGTGGTGGCAAAGGTACTGCTCAAGAAAAGATTGAGAAATTAGAGTCCTGTGGTGTAAAGGTATCTCGGTCACCTGCAGATATTGCAAAAACTTTGACATCCGTTTGGAAAGGGTAAACACAATGGCAATGGAAAAAACATTTTCAATTATTAAACCAAATGCAGTTCAAAAAAATGTAATTGGAGAAATCGTTACACGATTTGAAAAGCGAGGACTGCGAATTGCAGCAGCTAAATTTACAAAACTTTCTAAAGAAAAAGCTGAAGGCTTTTATATTGAACACAAAGACAGACCGTTTTTTAGTTCACTAGTTAGATTCATGACCAGTGGGCCAGTTCTGATGATGGTTTTAGAAGGTGAAGATGCTGTGTTATTAAATCGTGAAATTATGGGCGCCACAGATCCAGCTAAAGCAAATCCAGGTACAATCCGCAAAGACTTTGCAGATTCAATTGAAGCAAATGCTGTACATGGCTCTGATTCCACCAAATCTGCTGAGCGTGAAATTGCATATTTCTTTGATAAAAGCGAAATTCAAAATAGATTTTGAAGATTCGGATCAGGAGAGTGCTTTGTGAAAGTAGCTCTTTGTCAGATCAATACAACGATCGGTGACTTTACCGGAAATCAAGAAAAAATTATAAATTCTATTTTAAAAGCAGCGAGCAGTAATGCTGATCTTGCTGTATTTCCTGAATTAGTATTGTCATCGTATCCACCTTTAGATTTACTCGATCGACCTGACTTTATTGATGCTAATCAGTTCGCTTTAGAATTATTACTCAAGCATATCAAAGAAAAAAAAATTACACTTCCATACATTATTCTAGGCACGATTACAAAAAATAATTCAAAATCTGGACGCGCATTATTCAACAGTGCAGTTGTTATAGAAAACAAAGCAAATAAAGTTGAGATCATACATACTCAGTCAAAACGACTTTTACCAACGTACGATGTCTTTGATGAGACACGATATTTTGAACCCGCTGAAAAATCTCATTTATGGAACTCTCCATTTGGAAAAATAGGGATCACAATTTGTGAAGACGCTTGGTACGACGATCGGCCCGGAGGAAGACAACTTTATGAGAAAAATCCAGCCGACGATTTGTCCGATGCAGACATCGTCATAAATATTTCTGCCTCGCCGTTTGAAATGAACAAACAGGAAAAACGCAGAAAAATGCTTGAATTATTTTCTCAAAAAACTAAAGCTAAACTCATTTATGTAAATCAAGTGGGTGCAAATGATGAGATCTTATTTGATGGTACAAGTTCGATTTATAATGAAAATGGAAAACGATTGCATGAGTCTCCCGTTTTCGAAGAAAGCATTGAGGTTTTAGACTTAGAAAAATTAAACCCATTGAACCAATCTGTCGTCACTCCGATGGCAACTTTACATTCGGCTCTAGTAAGTGGAATAAAAGATTAATTTTCAAAGACAGGTTTCAAAAAAGCTGTGCTTGGATTGTCTGGAGGAATTGACTCTGCAGTCATAGCTTGTCTTGCGGTTGAAGCATTGGGCAAAGAAAATGTTTTATGTGTAGCCATGCC
>CAZPTV010000370.1:0-2593 GCA_964589335.1 uncultured Bacteriovoracaceae bacterium | reverse complement strand
CACCCTTCTTGATCGTTATGGCGAAGCCCAATTAGAGTTTGAACAACTCGGCGGTTATGATCTAGACTCTCGTTCAAAAGAAATTCTAACGGGTCTTGGAATTGGTCCTAAAGATTTTAACAGACCCGTAGAAAATTTTAGTGGTGGCTGGAAAATGAGAATAGCCTTAGCAAAAATTCTTGCACTCAGCCCACAAGTGCTTCTTATGGACGAACCTACAAACCATTTGGATATCGAGTCTATCATCTGGCTTGAAGAATGGCTTAGTAACTTCAAGGGCGCCATTGTCATGACCTGCCACGACCGTGAATTCATGAATCGATTAGTAAATCGAATTATTGAAGTCGCAAACAAAACTATTACAACGTATACCGGTAATTATGATTTCTATGAACGTGAACGCGATATTCGCATGACACAACTTTTAGCTGCTCACCGCAAACAACAAGACATGCTCGCTAAAGAAGAAGAATTTATTGCACGATTTGCAGCACGCGCATCTCATGCGGCTCAAGTACAATCAAGAGTTAAAAAAATTGATAAAATAGAACGCATTGAAATTCCTCCAGAAGAACGTGCGGTAAAGTTTGATTTTCCTAAACCACCCCGAAGTGGCAACGATGTCGTCAAATTTGAAAATGTGGGCAAGGTCTGGACACTAGAAAATGGAGAGACTCGACCCGTTTTTTCAGGCGTTTCCGGTATGATTCGAAGACTTGATCGAATTGCACTAGTTGGTGTTAATGGTGCCGGAAAATCCACACTGTTAAAATGCATTGTTGGAGAGACAAGCCCAACCGAAGGTAAAATCACTTTAGGGGCTAGTTTAAATGTTGGTTATTTTAGTCAACATGCAATGGATCTTTTAAATCCAAACAAAACAATTTTTGAAGAAATTCATGATCGTTTTCCTGACTTCACGATTGGATTTATTCGTAACCTTTTAGGTGCATTTCTTTTTAGTGGTGATGACGTAGAGAAAAAAATATCTGTCCTTTCGGGCGGAGAAAAAAGCCGTGTCGTCTTAGCCACAATTCTAGCATCTCCTGTAAATTTTCTAGTCTTAGACGAACCGACAAATCATCTTGATATCAAAACAAGAGAAATGCTTCTAGAGGCAATAAAAAATTTTGACGGTACCGTTATTATAGTTAGCCATGATCGGCATTTTTTAAAAGCTGTTACAACTCGCGTTTTTGAAGTTGACCATGGCGCCTTAAGAACCTATGAAGGCAATTACGACTACTATTTGCAAAAACACCTTTCACATTGAGTGGACGAAAAACTCACCTTTTAAATATTTATCCGTAGCAAGTCCTATTATTCGATGTTGTCTGAACATTTCAATCGCTTTTGCTTGCAGTAACTTATCACGCACATATTCTACTCCGAATATTTTAATATCTTTATCATGATAACTCTCTATACATGAAAGCACACTCTCCTGCGGAGAAAAAGAATTATCCTCATCCTTTTCACCGAACATAAAGGTAGACTCTAATGAAATTGCATCAATTGATTTCCAATATTCTTTTAAGATTTCTTGATTTGTAATTTCACGATAGAGACAAGGTGCGTTTTGTTGTACAATAATAAATTTTAGATTTAAACTTCTAGCTTTTTTTGAAAGCGAAATAATAAATAATGCCATTTCGTTTGCAGCGTTAGTGTTATTTGCAAAAAAGGCATAGGCATCCACTAAATCTAAATAGACTCCATCAAATGCACTTTTCATAATACGTGACAAGTATGAATTTTCTGAAGAATATATTATCTCTTTCCATTCCTGTTCCCAGTAAGGAACTTTGAAATTATCTTTAAATTTAATATTTTGATTAGAGATTAATTTTTGCGGCATCTCTTTAAAATACCAGCGATAACTTTCAGACTCTCCAATACTCAAGTATGAGAGCACAACATTCTGATTTTTTTTAATATTGGTGATTTCCTCCTTTGAAAAAGCGGATTCATCTTTTCCGTTTTTAGAATAATCAATTACGACAAGCGTTGGTGTTTTGCTTTTATAATTGAAATGATCATACCCTTGTAACTGATAGTGAAATCGCATTAAGGGCTTTATTAAAATATTCTTTCGATAGTATTGTGGATAAAAATATAAATAGATAAATATTACTGAACTAGTAATTAAAACAAATGCGAGTAATGCATATTTTTTATACTTAATCATGTATTTAATCTTATGTTTTCAGATACAACAGCGATTTCAGCAGGTCTACTGTATGGTTGTTTTCTGAATATGAGAAAATGTAAATCTTTCAAAATATAATTAAAATCTTTCAGGCTAATCACCAGCGTAATTAATCCAGCAAAAATATAGCCAATCCCATGATATTTATAATCCATTCGCGTTGTAATGTACGAAAAAATTCCATTTAAAATAAAAAATACTGCATAATTTTTTGCCGCTAATTTTGGCAAATCAAAATATAGAATTAACACATTTGTAAATAAAACAAAGATATGAAGCGAAGAAGCAATCAGTCCATAACGATATATTGTAGTATAAACAGCAGGCATCCCTATCCATTTAACTATATAAGGTGCAATTAAAATTGGGCCTGAAACAACTAAT
>CAZPTV010000369.1:0-2603 GCA_964589335.1 uncultured Bacteriovoracaceae bacterium | reverse complement strand
ATAAAAAAGAGCTTAATATTCAAACCTCTCTCTATGATTCGTCAAATAAAGTAAATTTTAATTATCAAAATTATAAGTTTTTAAAAAGCAAATTGGAAAACGAAGTTTTAGGTCATGAATATTATTTCCTAAATGAAAATGAATCTCCAATTCCTGAAATATTTTCTAATTATCAAATTAATTGGATATCTTTTGTAGGAACTCAATGGCCAGAAATGTGCAGTATGATTTTTAACTTGGATTCAATACAATGAAACAATACAATAGAAGGGATGTATAAAAAAATGTTTTGTACTTTAAAGACTGTAATTTTAGCAATTCTACTAACCGCTTGTTCTATAAATCACTCTCGTGCAGATGAGTTAACATTATACTTTTGGCCCTCGCCCCTTGGATTTGATTGGGACGGACCAAATGATTTAGCAAGAACAACCGTTAGAAACTTTTTATCAAAACCTGACCGCAAACTAGGTCACGCTGCAATCGAGCTTAAGTGTGATTCAAAAATGGTGACGAAATCTCCAATAGAATTATTAAATATATACGATAAAAGTGCATTAAAAAGACTGAGCGGTGAAATTGATACTGAACACCACTTTTATGCCGGAATGACCGATACAACATCTTCTGAAGATTATAATAAATTATTATTCAAAGATAAAATCGGTTTATATATGTTATTTATGAATTTTAATGGTGCAATGGAAGGTGCAAAAGAACTGCTTCCTGATTTAGCTAGTCGCTATACAAGTGGTAGAATTTCTTTCATCACTTTTAAAATTAATCCACAAACCTGTGAACGTTTAGAAACATATTATAAAGAATACAAATCAAGAGGCGACTATAAGAACTATGGCTTACCAAACAGACCACGTTATGGTGAAGGTGCTGGCTGTACGGCATATGCTTCTTCATTTCTCGATGTCGCAGGCTTACTGACACAAGAACACTATGATAAATGGTCAATGCAAGTTCGTGTACCCATGAAATGGATTGGACCTCCAATGACAAATCACAAAGTACCCTTTAAACGACTCATCTGGCCCTTCGGTACACAACATTGGGCAAAAGCCGACGAAGAGGGAAAAGATATATTTTTCTGGAATCCAGATAGAATGTTTCATTGGGTTAACGACAAATGGAATGAGTTAGATAATTCGGCTAACTGTCAGACGGGTAACTACGAATTGGTAATGAGACAAAATGCTAAAGGCTTAATATACGATGCTACGAAAATTGAAACTCCGACTGAACCTATCTGGAAAAACTAATGACCGGATTTAAGATGAATAAATCTTTTTTTAGGACCTGCAATTTGAAGAAAATTATAAAAAGCAAATGTACTTAATTCAACAGAACGAGTTAAGTAGTTTTCGGTATCATCCAAAATTTTTTTTGGAATAAATTGATTATTTGAATTTTTAAATATTTCTATGTTTTCAGGCATGGCAATCCAATGATGAATCGTTTGTAAATCGATTTCTAGATGAAATTGAAAGCCATAAACATTTTCACCATATTTAAATGCTTGTCCCTTACATTTTTCAGACCATGCAAGTTGTGTTGCAGATAGAGGAATATCAAATGTATCGCCATGAGATTGAAATAACATTTCAGATTTATTAAAATGATTTAATACAGGATCTCTTTGCCCTTCTTCAGTTAAATGAATTTGATACCAACCCATTTCTCTTTCTGTATGTTTTTTTACATCTGAACCTAGAACATGAGCTAGAATTTGAGAACCAAGACAAATACCTAAGATTGGAATTTTTTTAGCTAATGCTCTTTCGATTAATTTCATTTCTACCTTTAGATGTTCATATTTATGTGATTCATAAACACCCATATAACCACCCATTAAAATTAAACCGTCGTATTTATCAATCGATGGCTTTGCATCCGGATGCCTTTCGAAATTTACATAGCGAATACGAACACCTTCTTTTTTCAATACAGGATTTAATGTCCCCAGCGGCTCAAAAGATTCGTGTTGGATGAGCATGACATGCTTCATAAGTTGATATTATGATATGAGTGACTGATAATTTCTATAATAACTTTTAATGAATTCAATAAAACTCTTTTAGCATTAAAAAACAAAACTATAAATTATTCTAAAAGCACTTAGCAGGACGAAAACATGAATACTTTAATTTATTTAGTCTAAATATTTATCTTGAATACTACGAATATTTTCTAGAATTTTTGAAGATTCTATAGTTTTGTCGGCATCTAAGTTATTTAAATTTTCTGAAAACCTAACTAAAACTTTAAATTCATTCTTAAGTGAAACATTATTAGAAAATCTAAATAATATTTTTTCAATTTCTTCCAGACTCAATAAAGGTGACTCAACTAGAATCATTTTTGATTTAGCATTAAATTGTAATAGATCTTCTTTCAACTGTACTCTACTCGTATTAGATAACTCTGTCACAAGAAAGATCATAATCAAGTAGCTTGTATTATTATTACTTGAAATATAAGGTAATGTTTTCAAATAGAGTTCTTGAATTTGAAAATCTTTTGAAACAAATTGTTCCCATTCACAAATTAAAATATCTGTATTGTTATTACTTTGATTATCACAATGTTTTTTT
>CAZPTV010000368.1:0-2615 GCA_964589335.1 uncultured Bacteriovoracaceae bacterium | reverse complement strand
ACCTTTAAGGAAAACTGTCCCGATGTACGTAATACAAAAGTTATCGATGTAATTCACGAACTTCAGAATTATGATATTAACGTTTCAGTCTATGATCCTATTGCATCTCCTTCCGATGTTAAAAGTGAATATGGAATAGAGATAAAGTCTGCTCTTCCCACAGAAAAATATGATGCCGTTATAGATCGCGGAGAAAAATATTTTAATGACGAACAATTGCGAAGAATTATGGCTGCGCGAAAATATAAAGGTGATCGTGTTAGAACTTGTAAGTATCAAAAAATTCTTGAACCTTCAGCGGGTCCTTTAATTGCGATTCGTGAGTTTATTCTTGCACGTAAAACGCTTGGTGGTGTGATGACTGATTTTCAATCGAGAGCAATGAATGAAAATGGTAATTCAATTCCGGGACTCTATGTTGTTGGAGAAACGGCAGGTTACGGTGGTGGCAATCTACATGGTGTTGGTTGTCTAGAAGGCACATTCTTAGGTGGATGCATTATTTCAGCTCATGCTGCAACCAATTCAATACTGAGAGGAAAATAGAATATGGAAACTATAAAAATACAAGAAACTGAAAAAGGAGCACGAATGTCTAAAAAATCAGGTGGGGCACTTGTGGTTCATGCTCTTGAGCAAATTGGTGTGAAACATACCTTTGGAATTCCTGGCGTTCATAACACTGAAATTTATGACGAGTTAAATAAATCTGAAAAAATTACTCCAATTCTAGTCACTCATGAGTTGGGTGCTGGATTTATGGCAGATGCTGTCTCTCGCACATCTGGTTCTGTCGGTGTGGCAATGGTCGTACCAGCGGCTGGAGTGAGTCACGCAATGAGTGCTATCGGTGAAGCATTTCTAGATGGTATACCAATGCTGATCATTTCAGGGGGTACAAGACGAGACAGCGGCCGTTCATTTCAATTGCATCAAATGGATCAAAAAAAATTAGTACAAGAAGTGACAAAAGCAGCATTTGTCGTAGAAAAACATGAAGAAATTATTTCTACAATTTACAAAGCTTATGAAATTGCAATTTCAGGAACGCCAGGTCCAGTTTTAGTTGAAATTCCAGTTGAACTACAGCTTTTTCAAGGACAAGTTACTGGAATGCAAAAGTATATTCCAAAAAATTTAAATCCACTTATGAATGAAACAAGCTTAGAAAAAGCAGTTGAAATGCTGATCAATGCAAAACATCCATGTATTTATGCAGGATATGGGGCTCGAAAAGCATATTCTGAATTAAACGAATTGGCATTGCTATTGAATGCGCCCGTTGCAACAACGATGCAAGGAATGGGTGCTATTTCTGCTTCAAATCCTTTTCATACAGGTATGGGGTTTGGAGTTGCAGCAGTTCCTGCTGCTGAGAACGCATTTAAAAACTGTGATTGTCTTTTAACCATTGGAGCGCGATTTAGTGAATTAGCTACAGGAAGTTTCAATCTTCCGGTTCCAACGAATCATATTCATATCGATATCAATGCAGATGTGTTTAATAGAAATTATAAAGCAAATATTGTAGTTCAGGCTGATTCAAAAGATGCAGTCAAATACATTCTATCAAAATTAACTAGTTTAAATTTTAAATCTACTGTTGATGGCGCTAGGGTAAAGAGTGAAATCGCAAAAGATAAAATTACATACTTTAATGAGTGGACAAAAAAAATGTCTGAATCAGTTGTAGGGCCCGGTTTTTTCTTTAAGGCATTAAGAAAGCATATGCCAGATGATGCAATACTTACGGTTGATGATGGAAACCACACATTTTTAACTTCTGAGTTATTTCCGGTGAGAAATGTAAATGGTTTCATTTCTCCAACCGATTTCAATGCAATGGGATACGCAGTTCCTGCTGCGATTGGTGCAAAATTAGCTAATCCAGATAAAGTGGTTGCGTCGATTGTTGGTGATGGAGCATTTTTGATGACAGGTTTAGAAATTCTCACTGCATCGACTCAAGGGTTAGGAATTGTGTATTTTGTATTTCATGACGGTGAACTCGGTCAGATTGCTCAATTGCAAAAAGTTCCTTTAAATCGAAAAACTTGTACGATCATGGGAGACGTTCGAATTGAAGGAGTGGCTAAAGCAACAGGCGCAGCATATTTTGATATGGCCAATGACCATCAAATAGAAAACGTAATGAATCTTGCATTCGATACAGCAAAGAAAAACAACCAACCTGTCATTGTTGATGTACGTATTGATTATTCTAAGAAAACTAGATTTACGGATGGTGTAGTTAAAGCAAACCTAAGTCGATTTCCGATGGGTGAAAAAGTTCGCTTTATTGGGCGTGCAATCAAAAGACATTTGCTGGGATAATTTTTTATCCGTAATCTAAGTCTAATTTAAGCGCTCTGCGGTTAGTAGAAAAACCATAGGCTTCTAGCGTATTTTGTTCTAAATACTGAGCTACGGTTTTAAGTTCTTTGCCCCATTCTAGAATTCTCGTAAACGGTATTGCGTCCCAAAATTTATCTGTTAGCTTTGCTGTAAGTATTTCTGTAAATTTTTCTGTAAATATTTCTTTTGGTTTTTTTGAGGAAGTTTTTGATTCTGTTTTAGTTTCATGCATTTTTCTCAACAAAGTTTTATTAAACCCA
>CAZPTV010000367.1:0-2615 GCA_964589335.1 uncultured Bacteriovoracaceae bacterium | reverse complement strand
CTCACACGATGGATGAACTTAACTGCAGGTTTTAATTTTATTTTAGGATTAATTATATTTATAAAATATTCAAATCTAGCGGGTTTCGATTGGGCATCTCGTTGGTATATGGTTATTATATGGTTTTCAGTTGGTTTGTTTGCTCAACTGATGTTGCGATTTATATTTTCTATTTGGATTTTCTGGACTGATCGTGGTTTTGCTTTGTCACGAATGTATTATCAATTTTTTCAAATTGCTACCAAACCCGATACGATTTATCCAAAACTCATTCGATATACAATTCTGACAGCACTTCCGTTTGCATTTATTGGTAGTGTTCCTGCGAGAGCATTATTAGGAGAGTTATCTCACAAAGAAATTCTAAATGTGTTTATTGTTTTAACAATTCTCTTTACGCTGAATGGATATCTTTGGAAAAAAGGACTGAAGCGTTATCAAAGTGCTAGTAGTTAATCGCAGTATAATGATGTGGAAGAATTTACCTACTTACATGTAGTCATATTATTATAATGCAAGAACAACCTGCTAAATATTCCCTTTGTATCAATCTATTTAGGTCAGAAAATATAAGATTTTGTTAAAATTTCCGATTAGTACGTATAGACGAGGAGATTCGATGAAGAAGCTAAGTGGTGTATTTCTTTTTATATTTCTCATAACCATGGGTACTGCACAGTTATTGTTTTCACAAGTTCCACAACAGCAACAACCTCAAAACTTTGGTAATCCGACTAATTTTCCAACTCCACCTAGAGCAATGGCATTTTCTCAAAATCCATTTGAAAACGTAAACTTCAGGTTATGTACTTTAACTCCAGAGAATCCATTAAATCCAAAAACCCAAAAAATGAGTACGGAATTTTTAAAATTTGCATCACAGATTGATAAAAAAAGAAAAGATAAATATGAAAAATTACTTGAAGCAGGTATGTGTGAAGAAGACTTATCTGACTTAGTACCAAATTCATGTAATGCATTTAAAAGCACTGTCAAGATGGAAGATGAAAGAACGGGTACAGAAAAACCAGTTGAAAAGTATGATATTAAAAAACTTGATGCTTTAGCAGCGACTTTAAAAACTAAAAATCAATGTAAAATCTCAAAATTAGATAAAGCACAAAAAGCAGCAGATTGTTTTAAAAATCAGTATGATATTTTAGAAAAAGATCTAGCAAAAGTTGAAGAAGACTTTAGTGAATATCAAGACAAAGCACAAAAATATGCAACAGCACTAGAAAATAATATTGAAGAAGAAACTCAGCGCGGAAAAACACTAGAAGGAAAAATAGAAAAATATCAAGCTGCTTTAAAGCCATTACAAGAATTATACGATCAAATGAATGAGCCTGTAAATTCAACTGAAAGCGGGGCAGGTGCAATCAATAATATTTCAACTTTTCGAGCAGCTTTGAATGATCTTTCAACCATAAAACAAAATAAAATTACGAATGCAATTAAAAAGAGAAAAGTTAAAGGTACGCTCACTTGCATGAACTCGAATGTGAAAGGTTTTAGTCATATTAAAAATTGTACAGCAACGAGTCCTTTAGAGTGTATTGTTGAAAACTATAGAAGAGAACGCAAATTATTTTATTCCGGTGGAAATCCAAGAATTGATCAATCATCAGAAAAAAAAGCAAATCACGATACTGATCGTTTTAAAAATAATATTGATCAAATGTTTATTGATTATATGAAGGTAAAGAGTGACTCATCGATTGATACATTTTTGGCAAAGAATAATAAATCAATGCAACGCGATTATGGAAACCATTGGGCCATACTAAAAAATGAATTGAGGGCATGTTTTATTGAAGAAGAAAAAGATATTAAATCAGAACTTACTATGGTTTTCGATAAACAAACCAATCAAATGGTTCCACAAAATCCTGATACCGAACTGGGCCAAGCGATGAAAGAATATTCTGATTTAGTTATGAGAAGAAGTTCAGAAGGTACCAAATTAGTCAATGAACTTGAAAAAGGCATACGCAATGCCTCAAACGCTATGTTTGATCAAGAGTTGAATATGTATTTAAACGGACGAGGTTGTTATACAAAAAATGTCAATATCAAGGGTGATATGACATCGCAGTATACTGAAATTAAGAATATACAAAACTGTGCAGAAGATCTTCATGCCAACTTATATGCCATGATTAATGGTACTCAAATGCCAAACGCAAACTGCAATGGGGGATATATTCAAGGTACAACAACTCCGTGTCCAACATTGAATGTTCCATTAGGTGTGAAAATGGCAGATGGCTCTTCGCCTACTTGTAAGGGTTTACGCGATTGCATGAGTGTTGCACAGAAAAAAGTGGGTGAATCTCAATCTAGAAAAACAAGCTTAGAAGGAAATGGTTCATGGAAAGGTCCATGCGAAGGCGGTCAGTGTCCTGGTAAGAAAAGATTATATACAGAAGCAAATGCAGAAGTAGAGAAAAAATTTAAAGATGCTGCATCAATGTTTTCTCAGCGGGCTCAATCTGCGAAAGCATCACTCGATCAAGTACGAGAATATTTTAAAAATTCTGGAATTGAATTCCCAGTTTTGGATGAGTCTAAAATCGAAGCATTTAAATGTACTCCAAAAGGAGATCCAGAAT
>CAZPTV010000366.1:0-2620 GCA_964589335.1 uncultured Bacteriovoracaceae bacterium | reverse complement strand
CTTATCAAGGAGTAAGATTTTACGCAGGCCGGTCAAGTTCAAAAAACTCATTGAATCTTAAATAAATATTCTCACCTGCACGACCCAGTGGTTTCAATTTGCGCACATCAATTTGACCGTCTTTGAAAAACTCTTCTTGTACATGAAAACATACAATTTCACCGACCACGATTGATGCTGGCACATCACCTAATTCTAGTATGGATTTCACTTTGCACTCCATTTGAACTGGGCTTTCAGAAATTCGGGGTGGTTTGACGATTTCACTGGGAATGGGAGAGATTCCTGCGACATCAAATTCACTCATTTCAGAAGGATAAGAGCCACTCGCTATATTCATGGCTTGTGCAAGAGTTTCATCAACAATATTGATCACAAACTCACGTGTTGCTTGTATGTTTTTTATTGTGTCTTTTCGATTGTCACCGCGTTTTAAAATACTGATGGCAACAGTGGGTGGAGAAGGGGTGACTCCCATGAAAAAACAAAATGGAGCTGCATTTGGAACACCATTTCGATTTATAGTAGAAATAAATGCAATTGGCCGGGGAGCGATTGCAGTCGATAAAAGTTTCATTGAATCTTTTGCATCTAAACCCTGAGGAAGTATTTTTTTCATGAATGAAGTGTACCCCAATAAAAAAAGAAGAGGAATATACAAAATATATTCCTCTTCTTTTTTACCTGACTAAAATTGAATTAGTAAATACTTCTAATTTCTTAGTGTTGGTTCGCGAGAACTACGAGTATTTGATGTTGTCTCAGATTCAGTGTTTGTAGTTTCTTGAGTCGCATCATTTTTAGCAGTCGTTTCTTCGCTACTAATAGTCCGTTCCGCATCAAGTCTTTTTGTCATTTCAACTGGGGCATATGTATCTCGATCTGATGCATTTGCATGGGGTAAATAGCCTGCAAATAGCGCAATCAGAAATAAAAACCCAAGATGGAGTGAATAAAACAGAATCGGTGACTCTGGTAACTCTACTTTTACATTTGTCTTCATAAAGACCTCCTTGTCTTTTTTTTATTCCTTGGTTCGGGCCAAAGAATGATTAGAAAGGAGGATTCAAGTCGAATCCTATTTACCAGTTTAAACGACATCAAATTTGAGTCAATGCAGCGAAAAATGACCAGTCAAGATTAGCCTATCTAAATTTCGGCTTTTCAGAAGATCTTAAGTCATCCCAGTTTATGGTTAACTGATTAGATTTTGTAACGATTTTTATGCTTTTTGATTTTGGATCTAAAATATAACCAAATGAATCAATATCCAGTTGTGAAATTAAAAATTCATTAAGTGTTTTCTCATTGGTTGGGAATTTCTGTATTAACGGAACGCTAGACATTTCTTGGGTATTCAAGCGATAAATTTTAGTTTCTTTCATTCTCGCTTGAATGTTTGCACGTTCCAAACCCTTAGCGATATAAAGGTCAAACTCAAATGTTTTTCTATATGGAGAAATAATTTCTAGTGCTTCTTGAATCGTATCGGCGTCATTTAAAACGGATTGCAAAATGATAAATAGAGGAGTTGCTTCTCTTTGAGATTTAAAGTTTGAGATTGTTTGAATGCTTAAACTTAAGCCAGATTCATTGAATCCAATAAAACCTAAATTCATAATTCCATTTTGTGAAAGTGAAACTGAGGCATTTCCATTTTCAGGAACAACTTGCAGAATGGTAATGGGAGGTTGTTTGTCGTTTTCTAATTTAGTAAAAGACTGTAATCCAGCGTGAAGTGTATATTGATTTTCTTTGCCAACCATGAATGTTTTAGTTCTGTTATAATCTTTCAATTTATTAGGAAAATACGGATAAAGCAGTGGAAAATTCACAACCCAATGGAATGCATCGATGAGTAACATTGGCTTGATTGAGTCAAACGGAGTAATGCTCAATTGTTTTGCAAAGGGCTCAATCGCCATTAAATTAGATTTTGGAATAAAGTCTGAAATCGCACTCCAAAATACATTTGTTTTAAACCAATCATAAAAAAACAGAAAAGGTGTTTTAGGAGTCATCAATTCATCAAATAAATCTTGTGTAGAAAGAAATGACTTTTTTAGTTCAGGTTGTTCTTTGATTAGTTTTGCGTAAGAATCCCAAACTTCGTAACGATCACCTTCAAGATGAATCAATTGAAAGTTTTGCTTTTTCTCAAGCCATGCGTTTTTTGCGGCATAACAGGGAGTTAGGCTTAGAAAAGAAATGAATAGGCAAAAGCTACCTGATCGTATGTGTTGAAGCACTTGCATCATCTTCAAGTTTACATCTAAATGCAGTAAACTTTAAAGGGGATATTGGATAATGTTCGTAAAACGGATTTTTCTATATTTAATCACTTTGCTTGTCGTTTTGGTTTGTACAACCATGACGGTTTTCTCCTATGAAGATCGTGAAGAAATGGTTCAACACGATCTGTATAAAAAACATAAAAAAGAAGTCAGAAGAATTGATTCGCAAAGCAGAAGCATTGCCAAATATTTCTATCAAATGGGAAAAACCCATTCTGATAAAATGTGCCGAGTTAAACACTAAAAATGATTTGGATGCTATGATGAAAGCTTTCGATAATCACACTTCAAAACCCGGTGTTTATTACTTCGAAATAGTGAGCAAT
>CAZPTV010000365.1:0-2642 GCA_964589335.1 uncultured Bacteriovoracaceae bacterium | reverse complement strand
AATCGTGTAGATAATTCTTCTCATCAAATACGCTATCATTTTAATGACCGATCTCTTACATTTGTATCAATTTCAATATACTGTTCAATGTTATGTTCAAATGCATGGATTTGATAATTTTTTACCCATGCATGCGAAAGTCGAGTTTGATAACGGTGTAATCCTAAAATCCATGGACACTCATCTGTAAATATTTTTCGCATTTTTTCGAATAATTTTTCTCTTTCAGTTGAATTTTCCATTGGAGCAGCTTTTATAAAAAGATTGTCGTATTCTTTATTCGAAAAATTTGCTTCATTTTGTCCCGGAGAAACGTTTTTACTATATAATAATTGAAATCCATTTTCTGCGTCTGGATAATCGTAAAGCCAATTAATTCCAAACATCTGAACTTGTTTTTTTCGAATTCTTGAAAGGAGTTCGGGCCAAGTAGATGCATTTAATTTTATTTTAATTCCTAATTGAGCCATAGAACGCTGAAAATATTCAGCCAACTGCCTTGAGGTCGAATCACTCACGACTTCATAAATAATTTCTGGAATATCTTTGCCATCTGGATGGCCAGCTGCCGCCAACATCTCTCTTGCTTTAGCTAAATTATAAACACGATTTGGATTAATAAACTTTTGATCATATCCAGGAATTCCAGGGGGAATAAAAAACTCAGCCCTTGATGCTAACCCCAGATAAAATTTTTCAATCGTTGGTGCTTCGTCATATGCCATTGACATTGCTTTACGTAAAAAAACATTTTTCTTTCCACCAACGACTGGATCTTCATAATTAAACGCCATGTAAGTAAATTCAACACCAGGTATTGCATGCACTTGAATGTTTCTATCTGTAATTTCTTTCGTTGGTTTTCTATCCTGACCCCAAACTGCAGTTGCATTATCTTTAGGTACTTTCAATAAATAATCATGATTGCCTTGCATGAAATTAAGCCATGCGGGCTGATCTTCAACGATTACATCATCTATAACCCTATCTACTTTGGGTAATTCCTTATTCCAATAATTTTTGTTTTTGATCCAAACTACTTGATTTTGAGCAAATCTCTCTAATGTAAATGGGCCCGTACCCACTGGATGCATTGAAAAATCTTTACCATACAAACGCACACACTCCTGCGGAACAACTGAAGCAAACGGCATAGTTAATAAATGTAAAAAAATCGCATTCGCTTCTTTTAGTTTTATCTCTAAGGTGTTTGGATCAGTTGCTATAATTGTTTCTACTTTTCCATCTAAAATCCATTTCCCTTCGGATTGCTCATCTGGATCTAATAATCGATTCAAAGAATATACAAAATCCGATGCATTAACTTCGCGTCCCTTTCCACCCTGAAAACAAGTGTCATCATGAAAGTATATGCCTTTTTTAATTTTAAATTGATATGTTTTCTTATCTTTAGAAACTTGTGGCATTGATTCTGCCAATCTAGGAATTATTTCATAAGGACGTTTCGTGTAATGATATTGTAAAAGACCTTCGTATGCCCGAGAAATTTCGACATTTGAATAATAGTCACCACCATGTGCAGGATCAATGCTTCGGACTTTCGCTCTTAATGCAATTCTTAATGTGTTTCCTAATTTTTTGCTTTTATTACATGCAGAAAAAAGAACACTTAAAATTATTATACTAAGAATAAAATATAAATGAATTCGCTTCATGCAGAAGACAGAGCCTCAACTTTCCTATTCCGAATCTTCAACTTCAAAAGCCTCTGCCGGTAGGCTCTCATTCCATTGGCTATCGCGCCAACTTAGTTTGACTAAAATACTCATATTGCTCAAAAGTTCAATCTCTCTCGGAATAAAAAAATCTTTTGACTCCGAAAAACCTGAATATTGAACTGTATAGTGCACAGGTTCTTTATCCTTATTTCTAAGTTTCTTTGAAAACCCTTCAATAGTATTAATCAGCCACCGCGAATTAATAGTATTAAAAATTAAGTTGTAATATAGGTTATATTCAAGTGTATTTTGCTCGTATCGCCCCGCGCCTCGATCTGACCAAATTTTAAAATCAATAATATTTTTAGGCGACAATCCCAATAATAAATCTGGCATTAAGCTTAATTCTAATCCATGCCACTGTTCAAAAAATCGATAAGTTTTTTGACGCTTATAGTCTTTCCACGTCATTCTTATCTTTCCTCTAGTGTCTTTGTTAATAATTACTAATGCAACGGTAGAACCAAAAGGACCAAATACCTCAAGTCTCATTTGAGGGTAATCCTTTGTTCGATCGATAGCTAAGTCAGCAGGAAATGAAAATTTCCCTTCAGGAGATTCCATTCTTATCCAAGCGCGGCCTTTTACAGTCTTAAGAGAACGTGACTGTTCTTCCACTTGAACAAGTGCTTTTGCATCTGAAGCTTCATCCAAACGAATTGGATTTGTTGCACATCCAGAAATAACAAATGAAATAATTAATAAATAAATATTCTTAAACAAAAAAACTCCGTCATCAAAATGATGACGGAGTTTAATTAAACTGTCACGAAAAAGTTAGGTTATTATTTAACTTCTACTATGTCGGTTTTTTGTTTCTTTTCTTTTTTAACTTTTTTATTTGCTCTTAAATGCAATAATTTATTAAATATTTTTTCTATATTTACTGTAATCTGATATTCA
>CAZPTV010000364.1:0-2646 GCA_964589335.1 uncultured Bacteriovoracaceae bacterium | reverse complement strand
GTTCCTTAGCTCCCACTCCAACTTGAAAATTTAATTCTTTACCTTCTCCGGAAAGCAATAAAGTTCCATTAAATTGTGTGGTTTTAGAAATTCGATCGATTTCTGATTTCAAGCTTTGAATTTCGCGATCAACGAAAGTTCTTTCGCGATCACCAATCGTATCACTTGCACCTTGAATCGATAATTCTCTCATACGAACGAGCATATTGCCCACTTCGTTGAGTCCACCTTCTGCGACTTGCACCAACGAGATACCATCTTGTGTGTTGCGAGCAGCTTGTCTGGTAGATCGAATTTCTGCTTTGAATTTTTCTGAGATTGCTAACCCTGCGGCGTCATCTGCAGCTCTAACGATACGCTCACCACTAGATAATTTTTCGAGTGTATGGTTTTGTTGCTCCTTTTGAACACCTAAGGTACGCTGACCTGATAAAGATTGAACGTTTGTTCCAATACGAAAACCCATATTACTTCTCCTCCTAATGAAAGAAATTAATTGTTACTACTTAGCGTGTGGAAGTAGTAATAGGAGGATATTTGCTGTAGCCACCTATCATTCCACCTCACGCTGTCCCTACATACCGTTTCGGTAGTTGACCAAAATACTTTAGTAATTTTTGCTCATGTAAAGATGCCGCGTTAGAACAAATGGGAAGGAATTGCCTAGCTACTAATAGTGAATAATAAGTTAATTGAAGAGCTGATCTACAAGAATAGAGTCTTTAAATAAGTGTTTTCTATCGGTAGGTAATAATTTAAGTCGATCGTCACGGTTATTTTCAAAAGCATTTACCAATAGATAGATGCCATCTTTCTGTAAACAAAATGGGGAGTACTGACTTTTTGATTTAAACCCATCGGGTTCGTACATTACATCTATTTCACGATCTTTAAATCGTTCTTTAAAAATTTTATGCGCAAACTTCAATGAATCTTTGGATAAATACTTATCTAAGCGAACTTCACTTGCATCTTTTAAATTAAAAATCCTACAATCATTTATTACCCGCCCTGATCCTCCAGGAAAGATGATTGTAAATTCTATACCCAAATAATCACTTTTTTGCGCGCCAATGCTATATGTATTTCTGTATATATAGTATTCATCAGCAATACCTTCAACTTTTTCACCAGGACAATCGTCAGCTTTAAGTTTACGACCCACACTAATAATTTTTCTAAATTTATCATTAAGTTTCTTTTCAATTTCTTTTGATGCTAGCCCTGATATTTCTGGCCACACTCTTATCGCTTTACAGTTTTCTGCAAATACTTGCTCCTCATTACGAGCATTTAAAGTGCCGATTGGCTTGATCTTAAAGCCTTCATTATCGGCAGCATATATTGAAGAATTAAAATGAAAGAGAACGAAAATCAAAAAATATTTTTTCATTAAATTTTTATAACATTGAATGCGATTATAAATCAAAATTTTTTAGAGGTTAATTTTATTAAGATGCAATAACGTTTAATTCAGTAATAGCACTTCTTCCTTGGTCGTCCTATTATATTGTCTGGTAATTTAAACGAATACTGAATTGTATTGACACTGCTTATGAGGGATTATTTTTCCCACTAAATCTGCTTATTCATTTTTAAAGATTAAATCAAATTTATAATTTTACTTATTTAGTTTCACATTCATATTTTACATTTAAAACTTCAGGAGAGTAGAAGTTGCGTACAGAAAGTACGAATACACTGAAATGTGAAAAACAAAAAAAGTATCACTAAAAAAATTGGGACCTGATTTTTTAGACCAGGTCCCTGGGTGCCCAATACCCAAGTCGAGAGGGTTGGGTCGGCTGTGGCAAATTAAAATTGCCTTAGCTTTTTACATCTGCTTCGACGTGAACGACTGCTTCTGCCTTTATGTAAAAACCTTTCGATTTTTACACCTGCTTCAGAATCTGCATCTGCATGAACATCAACATTTTTTATAATGAATTGTTAGACAAGCCTTATTAGATTCGTTCTTGGTGGCGCCAAGAACGAACCCCCCTCATCAAAATGGTCCAACAAATAATTAGAGTAGCTTTAATGCAAGCATTGAACTGTTGTTCGCTTGCGCAAGGGTAGAAACACCGGCTTGAGTAAGAATATTTCTCTTAGTCAATTCAGCTGTCTCTTGAGCTATATCTGCATCACGAATTCGTGAATTCGCAGCTGATATATTTTCGTCGGTTACCATCAAATTTTGCAACGTAGATTGCAAACGATTTTGTAAAGCACCGAACTCAGCTCTATTTTCACTCACCTTGCTAATAGCAAGGTCAATTTTTTCTAGATTATTTTGTGCATTTTCTTTACTCGTTGTGCTGATATCAGTCATACCTAAAGCACCTAAAGACGAATTGTATTTTCCAGCTTCATATAAAAGACGGTCGAATTCTTTTGATGGACCTATGCCCACTTGAAATTCTAAGTCTTTTCCAGAGCCACTTAACAATTCCACACCGTTAAATTTTGTTGTTGCAGAAATACGATCGATTTCTGATTTCAAGCTTTGAATTTCTTTATCAACAAATCCACGCTCCCTATCACCGATTGTATCACTTGCTGCTTGGATTGAGAGTTCTCTCATTCTGACAAGCATGTTTCCTAATTCGTTCAAACCACCTTCTGCAACTTGCACAAGTGAAATAC
>CAZPTV010000363.1:0-2648 GCA_964589335.1 uncultured Bacteriovoracaceae bacterium | reverse complement strand
TGTTAACTTTTTTAGGAAATTCAGAGAAAATTTTGGGATTGTTTTTGTTTTTTTACCTTCGATTGTTTGTTTATTATCAAATGACATATTTCATAGTTTCCCCTTTCATGAGAATAGTCATTGTTTATAGACTGCAAAACATTGGAAATCAAAGGGAAAAGGGTAATCTTCTAATCTTTCGAAGCTCCTAAATTTTCCTGTTCGGAATGATTTAGAGCAACGGCAAATCTTCGTTTCATGCATCGCTCATAAACTTCAAGCATTCTTAAAAATCGAACTCTTTTATCATAGTGTTTTAATACATATTTTCGCCCATTAACGCCCATCGTCAATCGCCTGCTTGGATTATCAAGAAGATCTAGAATCTTTTGTTGCAGATCGTAGGCATCTTCAGGCCGCACTAATAATCCGAACTCATCTCGTCCAACAATATCTTCTGCTCCTCCGACTCTAGACAAAACCACGGGTCTCTCCATTGCGAGGGCTTCAAGGGCACCTAGGCCAGGAACTTCTTCTCTCCCAGGCATAACGAAAATATCAAATGCAGACATTATTTCTGGAAGATTGTCACCCAATGTTGCGTAAGTTACGTATTGATCCATATGAAATAGTCTTGTGAGTTCCTTCAACGATTCTACGTATTCGTCATCTGCAAGAATGGGATCTTCGCTAACAATGACAAATTTCATTTTTCGGTCTTTAAATTTCATAAGACCAGCAGCCGCTCTTAAAAAGGTATCTTGTCCGATACTAGGATCGAGTCGTCCAACCGATCCGATAACGATTGTATCTTTATCTGCACCCCAAGAATCTCGAATCACTTTTCCAGATACTTTTGCAGGATCAAATTTTGTAAAATCTAGTCCGAGATTAATGACTTTCATTTTTTTTTCTGTAATTGGACGATATGATAATAGTGAACTACGTATCGACTCAGATAGAACGACCATATAATCTAGTCTTTGAAAAAGTGGTACCATATACCATTTTTTAAAACGTCCCTCAATCGGCGCATATCGATTAGCAATTAAAGATACTTCTGGATGGCCTCGCAATGCTAGCGTGACTGCAAATAATAAATTTTCATCTTTCATTTGAACAATATTTATTTGGTGCTTTTCAATTGCAGCACGAAATATCCTTGCAAGATTTGGATCTATTTTTCGTGATACTTTTGCAATCGGAATGACATTGATTCCTTTAATTCGCATTGCTGCTGCATGCAATGGACTACCTTCTAAACACATTAAGTTAACATGTACATTCTCACGAGCTAAATCTGAAATATCTGAAATCGCAACCTGCTCAGGGCCACCCCAACGTTTTGAAAATAAGATCCAAAGTGTTCTGATTTGTTTGCGTAAATGTTGTTTCATTTATTCAATAATTCCTTGCATGCCGAAAACACTTGTTCAACTGTAATTTCATTCATACATCGAAAATGCTTCTTAGGGCAAATATTGGGTCCATGCAGACTGCACGGGCGACAACTTAGACTTTGAACTTCTATCACTTTAGATTTTTTTGAAAGAGGAAAAAATCCCCATTTTTTAACTGTTGGTCCAAAAACAGATACAACGGGTCTCTCAAATGCAGCTGCAATATGAATCGGTGCCGAGTCATTTGAAACTAAGAGCTGTGTTTTAAAAATAAGCCCCTTTAATTCTTCAATTGAAGTTTTTCCGACTAGGTTTAATAAATGGATTCCAAGTTTGTTAAATTTTTGCTCAATTCGCTTTGACTCTCCAATTTCTCTTTGAGAAGTGCCCCCGATAAAAACTATTTGATGTTTTGTCGTAGACAATTTAACACCCAATTCAAAAAAACGATCCAGCAACCATTCTTTGGTTGCCCATGTAGAAAAAGGTGAAATTAAAATAAAATCATTACTTAATACTGGATATCGCGTAATTAGCGATTCTATTGTTTTTTCATCAACAGTTAGTGTGGGTTTTAATTCTGTCTTTTCTAATTTAGGAAAATAAACCTTTAAGAGTTCTAAGGGCTTTTGTATGTAATGAGTTTTCTCACTGTATTTTGGATAAGAAATTGTTTTATATCCGAGAAGGATTGATAGCGGTGAACGAAATGCGATCCTTTTTTTTGCTTTAATTTTTCTACCTATCCACAATGAACGTGGAGAACGATGAACGCAAAAAACAGCATCAAAGGATTTGCCTTTAAGTTCTTTGAATAAAGCATTAATGCCTTTAATTTTATTTTTTTTATCAAGTGTATGTGTAATTAAATTTGGAATGCCATTTAAAACATGAGCACCTGCCTGAATACATACTACATGTACTTCTTTTGTTCCTTGGATTTTTAATAATGAATCTAATAAAGGTGTGGTTAAAACCACATCTCCTAAAAACGCCGTCTGAATGACGAGAAACCTCATTCTTTATCTTCTTTATCAACCATGTTATAAAACCAGGCTTTTTGGTCCTTGGTTTTAGTTTTACTTTCTACGCCAGCTTCTGCAGTTGCCACTTCTCGTGAAAATTTATTGATTTCAGCGTTTGATGTTTGTTCTGCAGGAGTCCCTGGTTCAATTTTTTTTACCAAACCAGTTACCCAACCAATTTTAACCTTAGCTTCAAATTTTATTGGGTACTTACGTTCATCATCAGTAAACCAAATAAAAGAAT
>CAZPTV010000362.1:0-2652 GCA_964589335.1 uncultured Bacteriovoracaceae bacterium | reverse complement strand
CTTTTGATTTATATGCAAAAAATTTAAAGAAAATATATGAGATGTATCAAGAGGAGCTTTTTAAGAATAATGCGCTCGATTTTGGTGAAATCATAACGATGACTTATCGCATGTTGCGAGACAATCCAGATTTATTAGAAAAATACCAGAATCTATATCAATTTATTCATGTCGATGAATATCAAGATACAAATCGAGCTCAATATTTATTAATTGAAATACTAGCAAAGAAAAATAAAAATATTTTTGTTGTAGGAGATGAAGATCAGTCTATCTACAGTTGGCGTGGAGCAGACATACGAAATATTTTAGATTTTGAAAAAGATTATCCCGATGCCAAGGTAATAAAATTAGAACAAAATTATCGATCAACGCAAACCATTATCAAAGCTAGTTCAGAATTAATTTCAAATAACCAATCTCGAAAACACAAAGAACTTTGGACAGAAAACCCAGTCGGCAGCATGATCACGCGTTATCAAGTCAGTGACGAACGTGCTGAGGCTGAGCTCGTAGGATCAAAAATTAAAGATGCATGCGAAAACCAAGGCTACTCGTTTGATGATGTGTCGGTATTTTATAGAACAAATGCTCAATCTAGGGTTATTGAAGATGTCTTACGTCGAAATCGCATTCCATATAAAGTAGTTGGTGGATTAAAATTCTATGACCGAAAAGAAATCAAAGATATTTTAGCTTATTTTCGAATCATAATGAATCCTGAGGATTCTGTTAGTTTTAAAAGAATTATTAATGTTCCTCAGCGTGGAATTGGAAAAACTACGGTCGATAAAATTGAAGAATACAGTATTCAGCAAGCGGTTCCTTTTGAAACCGCATTACGTTTAGCCGCACAATCAGGTGATGTACTCGGTGCCGCAGCTAAAAAGAAGATCCTTGGATTTTTATCACAAATCGAAGATCTGCGTGGACTGGCTTTTGAAAAGCCAATCCTAGAATTTTATCATGAACTTTTAGATCGAACGGGATATGTTACGGAATTAAAAACAGAAGCCACCGAAGAATCTTTGGCACGTGTAGAAAACCTAGAAGAATTTAATTCCACATTAACCGAGTTTGGCTTTTCAGATCATCCAGCAATGGAAACCTTACCCATGTTGCTCGAATCCATTGCATTGATTGGTGAAGAAAATAAAAAAGATGAAAATAATATCGCCGGAAACGTCTCCTTGATGACGCTCCACATGAGTAAGGGTTTAGAATATGATTTGGTATTCATGGTGGGAATGGAAGAGGGCCTATTTCCTTCAATTCGTGAAGGAGACAGTTTAGAAGAAGATCAAAATGAAGTCGAAGAAGAGCGAAGGCTTTGTTATGTAGGAATGACACGTGCCCGCAAAGAATTAGTTATGACGCACACAGTATGTCGACGTATCTATGGAAATATAATCTATAACAATCCTGCTCGATTTTTTAATGAAATCCCTGCAAAATATGTGGAATTCAAAGACTTGGCAAAATTTAACCGTTCTGCTGGACGCCGAGATGACGATGAAGATGTCGATTGGGATCATACACCAAAACGATTTCAATCATCGTTTACGACCGTTGAAAAAAACGATCCCTCATCGCCAGTTGGTAGGAGAGTTCGTCATAGTGTTTATGGCGAAGGTGTCATTCGAAATTTCGAAAGCACGGGAAGTTCTTTTTCCGATGGAAAGGTTACAGTCGAATTTTTAAATCGGATGACCAAAAAATTCATCTTAAAGTTTGCCAACTTGGAATATCTATAAAAAAGAATAGGAAAACCTGTGGAATTTACAGAAAATGATGTAAAAAAAGTAGCTCATTTAGCAAGACTCGAGCTTACTCCAGAAGAAATAAAAAAATTTTCAAATCAACTGAGTCAAATTATTCATTACATTGAAAAATTAAATGAAGTGAATACGAGTGGAATCGAACCAATGACTCAAGCACTTCAAATGCCAACACCGTTGCGCGAAGATGAGTTAAGAAAAGATAATCCTTATTCTGCAGAACTCATGTTGGCATCAGCACCCGAACAGGTTTTTGATAACTTCAAAGTACCTCAAGTTATTGCCGGAAAGGGGGGAGACGAATGATTCTCGACCTTCATCAAAAGCTAAAATCAAAAAAAATATCTTCTGTTGAATTAACTCAACATTATTTAAAAAGAATTAAAGAAGATAAGACAAACGCATACCTAACTGTTTGCAGTGATTTTGCACTTTCTCAGGCAAAACAAGCAGACGAACGAATTGCTTCAGGAAAAAACATCACCTCACTTACTGGAATTCCTATGGGGATCAAAGATGTTTTGGTTACAAAAGGAATTAAGACGACATGTGCATCGAAAATTCTTGGTGATTACAAACCACCCTATGATGCAACATGTGTTTCACGTTTATATAATGCTGGAATCGTGAATCTTGGAAAACTAAATATGGACGAATTTGCAATGGGTGGTTCCAACGAAAACTCTGCTTTTGGTCTTGTTAAAAACCCTGTGAATCATGAATACGTAGCAGGCGGATCTTCTGGTGGCTCAGCGGCAGCTGTGAAAGCCGGTCTTGCAGTTGCAACGTTGGGAACAGACACGGGTGGTTCCGTTCGACTGCCTGCTGCTTTTACTGGAATTGTAGGGATGAAGCCCACGTATGGAATGCTCAG
>CAZPTV010000361.1:0-2673 GCA_964589335.1 uncultured Bacteriovoracaceae bacterium | reverse complement strand
TAACAGTTTATTTTATTAAATTCATACAAACGTATCTCGATAAAAAAACAATACTTTGGATAGTACTTTTTATTTCGATTGCCTTTGCATTTAGACCTCTCAATAAATTAAGAGAAAACCGAAATTCTGGTTTAGCAGTATTTGAAGAAGCAATGATTTTAAAAGAAAAAATGAATATCAATACCCCTACTCTAGCGGTCAATAAAAACTGGCATGAAGGCCTCTATCTAGCATTTCATCTAAAGGGTAAATTCTTAGGTGAAATTGACTTTAAGGCACCTTTTATAGAAGAAATCCTTTTGAAGAAAAATATTAATACATTTTTGCTATATCATGAAGATTTAGACCCTGAGTCACCTTTGCGTCATCAATTTAAAGAAGTCAGTGAGGGGCTTATTCCTCAAGTAAAGGTCTATAAAAAGTTATAATTGATTCAATTTCAGTTTTTCTATAAACTTTGAATAATTCCAGCAAAAAATTTCGATAGGATTAAACATGTTTAAAAACGTACATTCCAAATTTTTTGTATTTCTATACCCTGAAGTAAAAGACAGCCTTTCGGAAGAACAAATCAAAGCACTTCAAAGTATTTCACAAAAATTAAAACGTAATCCTTTAAAAATTGCATCGATATGTTCACATCCAGCTTTTCCTGCAATTCAAACTTCAGATATTTTTCATGATATGCTTAAAGGTAAAATTAGTGTCATTCCAGAAATGGAACTCTTTCATGTTGTAGGTTCTGCAGATGCTGTAAATAAACAAATTACCCTCTCACAGAATAGGTGCTTCACTAATCAAGGTCCCATTTTAATGATTACTTCTAAAGATTATGTAACTGCATTATCCCATCTTTTAGAAATAGATATCAATTCAGAATATAAATCTGGAGTTTTTTATGAGTTCAATGATGCACGTGGAAAGTGGAACTCTCTTACTGTTTTGCAAAAATGAATGCAAGCATTGCTACGAATGCAAATACAATGAGATGCATTGGATTGTTCAACATTTCTTTTATTCCTAGCCAAAAATTAGGTCGATTATCCCATTGTATGTGAAATGCGTCTTTATAGTATTTCTGAATTCGTCTTGATAAATTGCGTGTTGGTTCAAGGTATGGATGACTCTCTACCCATGAGTTATATTTATCTTTAAACTCAACCAAATTTTCACGACATACTTTGCATACTGCAAAGTGCCCGTAAAGAACCTTCTCAGTTTTTGCATCTAAATCATTTGTTATGTATTGAGAGAATAACGTTTGTAAATCCTGATCCAATGAGGAACGGTCGCTGTTTTTTGACCAATACGGGCATTCCGAGTTCCATTGAATTTCTTTTCCTGAATTTGTGACTATTATGTCAGATGGTCTTTTAAACCAAGTTTTTGATTTAGAAAAAAACAGACGAGATTTTTCAAGATGCATCTCAACTGCTTTCACACTAATATTTAATACATCAGCAATTTCTTTTTCTTGAAATTTAGCACGTGATTTCAAAACAGAGACGGCACGCGTGACTTTTGGAAGTGAGAAAAAACCATCGATATCCAATTCCCGATCTGTAGCAAATTTAGATGAAATCGTTAGTAAAGATTTAGCGAAATGTACTTGCGTTAGAGTTGTGGGCTGTTTTTGTACAGCGAGGTTAACCATTGTTTCTGACAATAGGTCTTCGGCTTTTTGAACGCTATTGGTTTGCGAAAATGCTAGTGTTAATCCCCAAGTTTCTGCATAATTTACGTATTTTCGATAGGATCTTTCAAATAAACTATCAATTTCTGAATCTAGTAAGCTTTTGATTTCCAAGCAATTATCCCCTTTTTGCAGTCTTAACTCTATGCAAGACTATTCTGTCTCAAAATCTCTATGGTTTCAAGCGGTTAAAAAATGTATACTCAGCACAGGGCCCGTCACGGTTTCGACGGAGATACAGAAGCCAGACGTGCATGCCGAGGACGCAGTCGGCCTCGTAAAAAAACTGCAAACTGTAATTGGCAACGATTACGCTCTTGCTGCTTAATTAAGTCAGCAACGTTCACCTTGAAATCTCCCATGTTTTGGGGATGAACGCCATTTAGTGGGATAGCTTTAGTCTGGTCGTTGGCCGAACTTTAGCGAAACTTTAGTCAACGGGGTTACGTCGCAGTTTGTTCGTGGACGTCGATGTAACTTACCAAAACACGAAATAAGCATGTAGACCGCTGGGGGAAGGATTTTCGGACGGGGGTTCAACTCCCCCCGGGTCCACCAAATTTAATTGTCGAACCATTTAATTACAACGACTTACCTGATTGCGTTGTGAGAAAATGAGTTCGATGTTCAAATCAGAGTTTCTGAAAATTTTTTATATAAGTTTTTATGTCTGATCTAACAAACCAAGAAAAACGAAACTTAGAAAAAGTTTTTGATATGTCTATGGGTTATGTTTTGAATTTTTCAAACAGAACATTTAGTGAGTTCGTTGCTGATAGCACAGGACACGAAATTTACGACGCAAAATATGGTAATGGATCAAAAGCTAATTTGTTGCGAACATTTTGGACTCGAGAAGAAAATCATGTCGTAGGCAAATTATTGAGCGATTTGTTAGATTATCTTGAAGAGTTAAATCTTACAGTGGACATAGAAGCAATTAAAAAAGCCCGACAAACTGTAAGCAGACTACTGCAAGG
>CAZPTV010000360.1:0-2677 GCA_964589335.1 uncultured Bacteriovoracaceae bacterium | reverse complement strand
AAGGTATTCCAGTTGTTGCACCTCCTCCCGGCTCGCATGTGTATTTAGTTGGAAGAATGTGGCAGTGGTATCCGGTTTTAAAATTAAAAAAAGGTGCTGAATATATTCTGCACTTATCATCTACAGACGTAAATCATGGGTTTAGCTTATATCCCGTAAAACTAAACTTTCAAGTGGTTCCAGGTTATGACTACGGGTTAAAAATTACTCCAACTGAATCGGGAGACTTTAGAATATTGTGCAACGAATTTTGCGGCATCGGACATCATATGATGGTCGGCAAAGTATTGGTCGAAGAATAGGAGAACCAATGAGCTCGAATGTAATTCAAAATATGGCAAATCGATTTAGAACTTGTCCCGTTACTGGTTTAAAAGTTGATAAAAATGCTGAAAATTTAGTTAAAATTAATGCTGTTGTTGCAGTGGTATGCATGCTTTTAGGAGTTATTGCTGCGATTGGATTAGTTCTGACACGATGGCAAGCATTCCATTTATTACAAGCGGATATGTATTATAGATTTTTAACATTGCATGGTTTAAACATGCTAATCTTTTTTATTATCTTCTTTGAAATGGCAATTTTGTATTTTGCGGGGCCAATTTTATTAAGTGCGCGTCTTCCAGCTCCAAAAGTAGGTTGGATAGCATTTGGCCTGATGTTGTTAGGAATGATTATGGTCAATGCTATGATCCTTCAAGGAAAAGCTGATGTATTATTTACTTCGTATCCACCTTTAAAAGCAGATCCAAATTATTATTTAGGGGTTATCTTTTTTGCAGTAGGTGCTTTAATGGTTACCTTTCACTTTTTTGCGGCAATAACAATTGCAAAAAAAGAAAAGACATATGAAGGCTCTGTGCCACTTGTTACTTTTGGTGCAATCACCGCAGCTATCATTGCAGTTATTACACTGGTTCACGGGGCAATCGTTTATATACCTACATACCTGTGGTCATTGGGACTTATGGGAATGGATCCTCAATTATATAGATTGGTTTGGTGGGGATTAGGGCATTCTTCACAACAAATAAATGTCGCTGCAATGGTATCGGTTTGGTACTTGCTTGCTGGATTAACGGTTGGTGGAGTTGTATTAAATGAAAAAATTAGTAGATCAGCATTTTTTCTATATATTTTATTTATATCAATGGCATCCGCTCACCATTTATTAGTCGACCCAGGAATGGGACCCGCATGGAAAGTCTGGAATACAAGTTATGCAATGTACTTAGCAGTGTTGGCATCGATGATACATGGGTTTACTGTTCCAGCTTCTGTTGAATTTGGACAGAGATTAAAGGGTTTTACGAGTGGGGCATTTGAATGGTTAAGAAAGGCTCCTTGGGGTGATCCAGGATTTTCTGGCATGATGTTGTCCGTTCTCATTTTTGGATTTTTAGGTGGGATTACGGGTGTTACTATCGGCACAGAGCAAATTAATATTATTGCTCACAATACATTGCGGATACCAGGTCATTTTCATACGACAGTTGTTGGCGGTACTGCGCTTTCATTTATGGCAGTTACTTATTATGTATTGCCGTTGATTTTTAGAAAACGAGTTGCGCTTTGGAAATTAGCAAAACTACAACCCTATATATTTGCATTTGGAATTACACTCATGTCGATGGGGATGATTTTTCAGGGTATTTTTGGTGTTCCTCGTAGGCATTGGGATATGAACTTTTCAAATGCTCCTTTTAGCGTTGATTTTCATCCTGCAGTTCAAATCATTCAAACTTTTTTTGGAATTGGCGGAATGATTGCTGCGGTTGGAGTGCTATTATATATAGTCATCGCAGTATTAACGGTATTTTTTGGAAAAACAATAACTGAAGAAGATTTAAAGAAAGGTGCCAATGGTATTCCACAAGGAGTACTTAAGTTACCAAAACAAGTTCATGAGGGACCAGCGGTTCAAGCCGTTCATCAATTAGGTGCTCGTGGTACTATTTGGATTGTCACAATTTTCTTTATATGTTTTGTGGCTTACTATTTTGTGAATTGGAAACTACTCTCATTTGTTTGGAAGGTTGGCTAATTCATGAACAGCGGTTCTACAAAAATATTTTTGGTGGAAAATCATTCGCGTAGAACCGCTCTTTTGATGTTTTTTGTTTGGACTATAATTTGTATGACTTGGTGGGGGTTAGCATTTTATCCAGTCAGTCAATCAACACCTACTTGGCTTGCACGTACTCAATATGTTTGTTTTGGTTCAATGCCAAATGGTCTACCTGAAACGTATGGTTGGTTGTTATTGATCATTGCTCCGCTATCTATGTTAGCGGGTTTGATTGTTAACTACGGATATGATTTCTTCCAAAGCATCAAAGATTTATTATTTCAAAAACGAAAAGCCCCAATATTGATATTTATGATTGGTCTTTTTTTTATGCAAGCAGTTTGGACTGCAGGTAGAATTCGTGATGGATTTGCTATTAAAAATCAAACTTATGTGCCTCAAGGAGTTGGTTCTCTGCCGATAAATTATCCGAGAACAAATAAAGTAATTTCTCCCTTTGAGTTGTTGGACCAGCGGGGGAATAAAGTAAGTTTAAAATCACTACAAGGAAAACCAGTACGCTTTACTTTTGCTTTCGCACATTGTGCAACCAGATGTCCTGTATTGATTCAACAGACTACAGCAGTATTAAAACAAATGGACTCTAAA
>CAZPTV010000359.1:0-2678 GCA_964589335.1 uncultured Bacteriovoracaceae bacterium | reverse complement strand
GTGTGTATTCATTCCCATTGAGATAGCCTTAAATTTTCAAAAGACTACGTTGAATAATATTTATAAAGTCCTGGCTGAAGTTATCCATTTCATTTGTTAGGGTTTTAATTTTTCCCACATAAAAATTATACGCAACGACCGCTGGAATAGCAGCGAGTAGGCCGGCAGCAGTTGCAATGAGTGCTTCAGAAATTCCAGGAGCTACAACCGCAAGGTTCGCATTTCCAGTCGCTCCGATGTTTTGAAATGAATCCATGATTCCCCAAACGGTCCCGAGAAGTCCTACAAATGGTGCGGCAGAGCCAATGGTAGCAAGAATGCCGACATATTTTTCTAAAAGTGTCAGTTCTTGGGTCGTGGTTCGATTTAACGCACGTTGAATATTGTCGATACCTCCAGATAAAATTTGACCTTGTTTCTGTGGATTTTTTTCTTCAAGCATTGTGATTTTTTTCATTTCTTTATAACCGGCTCGAAAGACATTTGCGACGGGTGATTTTTTAAGATTTTCAGACTTTGTCATGACTTCATCAAAATCTTTTCCATACCAGAAAGCATTTAAAAATACGTCAGATTCTTTTTGTGCACTTTTTAGATTGCGGTGTTTTAAAAAAATAATTGCCCATGAAAACAATGAAGAGACCATGAGTAGAAGCAAAACTAGTTTAGCGACAAAACCAGCATGTAAAATAAGATCAAAGGCATTCGTAGAAGTTGCAGAATTGATCGTTGGACCGGCTACGGCTTCTGTAATTAAGATTCCATTCAGTAAAAACGACATCGTTTTCCTCCTCGTTGTTTGCTCCATTTAATCATATTTATGAAGAATTTGTTCTTTTCTTGAAGTATTTTTAATTAATTGAGTACGCATCCATGGCAAGGTCAAATAAACAGAGAGTAAAACAGTTAAGATTAAACCATTTTCAGGTCCTCTTACGCCTCCCGACAGAAGTTCAGATAGTTTTTCAATCGGTGCATCGCTCTCTAGTGATCGAACCAAAAAAATACTTGGTAAATCGTGTCCTAGGAATGAAAGTCCAAAAAAAGTATGTGAACAAAATAGAAAGGATACAAAAAAAGTAGCACTAGCCATATGTGAATGATCTTTGCGTGCAATGCCGAATAATATGACGTTTAGTATAAAGAAATTTAGCATTTCAATTAATGTGAGATCAAATTCAAACCGTTTTATGAAAACAAATAATACTGAGGATGCTGCCAATATCGTAATTGTGCCACCAAAGATTCGAAAAAGTGGTTCAAATATTTTTCTCAAAAGATATTCTTCAAATGTGATGAGTGCAAAAAGACCAAATAATAGCATGGCAGCGCTGAACACAGATAATACAACTTCATCAAATCGTACGTAAAAACCAAGAAAATGAAAATATTTTGCAAGAAGTCCACCGCCAACTAACACAGCTGAAAGCATGGCTCCTTGCAGAAAGTGGTATAAGAATTTTCCTTTAAGTTCATGAAATCTAAAAATATCTTTGAACCGAGTTGTTGTTATTGGACTGAGGATATTCAAAAAAAATGTAAATAAAATTGCAGAAAAAGAATGTAAGGCAACAGAGTTTGCGTCCATAAATTCCGCAATGCGTGGGATAGACTTGTTCGAATGAAATCCCATAAACGTAACAAAAGTCAAAAAAATCAGATTGACCATTTTTTGGTTTAAAAGATAAAAAAACAGAAATAAAATCGATTTTCTCAATGTGCGTCGATACGAATACTTGTCTTTAGTTCGATTGCTCGGCATGCATACAAAAGATAACTGAAGACAGTTCTTAAAACAAAATTTTTCGGGAAAATAACGCGCATTAGCTTTTTTTCTTTTAAGAGGATGGAAGAAAATCAGAGATATTGGTACAGTCAGTAAATCATGATTGAGCTCAAGGATGTGAGTAAGCACTGGAATCACCCATTATTTGAAAGGGTGAATTTAAAAATTCCAAAAGGTGATTTTTTATATATCGTCGGAGAGTCGGGCTCGGGTAAATCAACCTTATTAAAATTAATTTTAGGTGAAGAAAGACCAACGAGAGGAACTGTTGAGATTTTTGGAAAAAAAATAAATCAAATCTCTCATTCTGATCTACAAAATATTCGTCAAAGAATTGGTGTCATATTTCAAGACTTGCGGCTCGTAGATGATTTAAATATTCGAGATAATGTAAATCTCTCACTTGAGTTGTTGGATAGTAAGGGTCGAAAAAATATTAATCAGTCTAAGCGAATTTTAGAAGATGTATTAACTGCTTTAAATTTATTGAAAATCGCAGATAAAAAAGTCAGAACCCTTTCTGGAGGGGAAAGACAAAAGGTTGCAATTGCAAGAGCGATTGTGAGGCATCCAGAAATTTTAATTGCAGACGAACCAACGGCGGGACTTGATCGTGATCAATCATTGCAAATAATGGATATAATACAAAAATTAAATCTAAGAGGTACAACAGTATTAATTGCAACGCACGATCGAGAGATGGTTAGAAGATTTCGACACCGTTCGTGTTTATTAAAAGCAGGCCGAGTGCAAGCAGAAGAAGGAATCAGTTTACTATGATGCAAATCTCTTGGAGACTCGCACTGGCAGGCCTTTTGAAAAATCCTTGGTCTCGTGGTTTTGCTATACTTACAATTTCATTTGGTCTAGTGATGAGTTCTTTACTCGCTCA
>CAZPTV010000358.1:0-2688 GCA_964589335.1 uncultured Bacteriovoracaceae bacterium | reverse complement strand
TAATATCCTTTGCACCCACGTATCCCATGCCTGCACGCAAACCACCGAGTAATTGGCTAATTTGAGATGAAAGTGAACCGCGATAAGGAACACGTCCTTCAATTCCTTCTGGAACTAGCTTTCCGGCTTCTTCGATTTCTTCTTGAAAATAACGATCTTTCGAACCTTTTTTCATTGCTTCGATTGAGCCCATTCCGCGGTAAACTTTATAAGTACGACCTTGATACAAAACTGTTTCGCCTGGAGCTTCATCAGTACCCGCAAACAATGAACCGATCATCACAGTGGATGCACCCGCTGCTAGTGCTTTTGTTATATCTCCTGAATATTTAATACCGCCATCACCGATAATAGTTACACCATGCTTTTCTGCGATTCTGGCGCATTCTAAAATTGCAGAAAACTGGGGAACTCCAATTCCAGCGATCACACGTGTCGTACAAATTGATCCAGGACCAATTCCAATCTTAACACAGCTTGCACCAGCTTCAATTAACGCCTCAGTACCTTCGGCTGTAGCAACATTTCCGCCAACAATTTCAATATTTTTAAAATTCTTTTTCAATGTACTTACCGCTTCTAAAACTCCTCTACTATGACCATGAGCTGAGTCGATAAATAATACATCTACACCTGCGTCTACTAATAACTGTGAACGCTCTTTTAAGTCTGCACCTACTCCTACAGCCGCAGCACAAATCAGTCGTCCAAATTTATCTTTCGAAGCATTCGGATACGTTTCTCTTTTTTCAATATCACGAATCGTAATTAATCCTTTTAAATTTCCAGAAGAATCTACAACAGGTAGTTTTTCAATTCGGTGTTTATGCAATAGTTTTTTTGCATCCACCATATTGATATCTTCTTTTGCAGTGACGAGATTATCTTTGGTCATGAGTTCACTTACTTTTAGAGCAAAATTATCTTCGAATCGGATATCTCGATTTGTTAGTATTCCAACTAATTTCTTTCCGACAGTAACGGGAACTCCTGAGATTTTATAACGACTCATTACTTTAAGTGCTTCTGCTAATTTTGCATCTGGAGAAATTGTAATTGGATCCAAGATCATTCCCCACTCAGATTTTTTTACTTTTTCAACTTCAAGCGCTTGATCTTGTGGTGTGAGATTTTTATGTATAACACCAATTCCACCTTCTTGTGCCATAACAATTGCGGTTTTCGATTCAGTTACCGTATCCATCGCAGATGAGATCAATGGAATATTTAGCGATATGTTCTTTGTTAATTTTGTTGCAGTTGTAACTTGCGATGGCAAGATATCGCTATACGAAGGCACAAGGAGAACATCATCAAACGTAAGACCTTCTTTGAGTTCGATTGACATATATTCCTCCTACTTATCTACGGCTTTTCGAGTTCAGGAAAATTCCCTTCGCGAAACCAAGCCGCATATTGTTTATAATTTTCTGCACTTTGATGTAAAAATTTAATCTCTTCAGGTTTGAGCTGTCGAACTACTTTTCCAGGTGAACCGAGTACCATCGATCGTGGGGGAATAACGGTGCCTTGAGTAACTAGAGCACCTGCTCCTATTATTGATTCTTCTCCGATGACTGCATCATCAAGCACGACCGCACGCATACCAATCAGAACAAAATCTTTTACTGTGCAACCATGAAGAGTTACACTATGACCCACAGTCACATTATCTCCTATGGTTAAAGATGATTTTTCATAAGTTACATGTAGTACCGTACCGTCTTGTATATTTGTATTTTTACCAATTTTAATTTTATTCACGTCACCACGTGCAACTGTGTTGAACCAGAAGGAAGCATTTTCACCAATTTCAACATCTCCAATAATATCTGCACTAGGTACTATAAATGCAGATTTATGAATTTTTGGATTGATACCTTTAAATGGATAAATCATTGCAATACCTTTTCGGCTTTATTTTCTGCATAAGTTTCATCAACAACCAATTCACCAGTTAATGCAAGCCCCGTAGCAAGCGTAATTTTAGCATGAACATATCGACCAATCATATGACGTGGGCCATCGTATGGAAAATTGACAACTTTATTACAAGTCGTTCGCCCAGTGAAGACAACCTTATTTTCAGATTTTTTATGTGGCTTTGCTTGCGACTCAACTAAAAGTTCCACAGTATTTCCAACATATTTTTGATTCACTTCATTAGCAATTTCAACTGCACGTTTTTGAAATTTTAATAATCTTCTATGTTTTTCATCATCACTAACATCATCTTTTAAATGATACGCTTTCGTCCCTGGACGTGGGCTATATGAAAATGAAAAAATTAAATCAAAACGTAAATCTTCTAAAAGTTTCATCGTTTGCTCAAAATCATGCTCAGTTTCTGTTGGGAAACCAACAATAATATCGGTCGACAAACTTCCGTCAGGACAAATTGCCCGCCATTTCGATATTTGATCATAAAATTTTTCAATTTTATAATGCCGATGCATTTTATCTAAAACTGCATTGGATCCGCTTTGTACCGGAAGATGTAAGTGATTGCATAGTGAGCGCAAACCACCATTTTCAGGTTTGTCATAACATTTTATTAATTCATCGCTAAAATCAAGAGGATGACTGCTTGTAAAACGTAAACGTTTTAATCCTTGTATTTTATCAAGTTCGCGAAGAAGCATTGGAAATGTTTCTTCTAACCCTTTGCCATAAGAATTCACATTTTGT
>CAZPTV010000357.1:0-2696 GCA_964589335.1 uncultured Bacteriovoracaceae bacterium | reverse complement strand
AGTTTCTTTTTATAAGATTCCGCCCCTTCAGAAAATGTTGAGGCGTTTTTAAAGTGTTCTTCAAAAGCATTTCTATAACCAGCCTTAAATGCTCTCCATCCGAAACCACTTGTCATTGTAGCCAATAAAACACTTCGCGCTCCAATTCCTACGACCGCCATATTTCTTTTTCCTAATGTCGCAGTTTCATAAGTCAGTTTTGCTTCTCTTTCGGGAGAAGCGATTTCTAATTTTAAGTCAATTTCGGCTGCCATTTTTTCAATTTCTAAGGCATTTGTAGCTTCTCGATAGGCAGCAGTGGCAACAGCGTAAACTAAAAAAGAACGTGTTTTGTGGTAGCAGATTTTTTTGTAATTGATAAAAGCATCATGGATTTGCTTTAGTTTATTTTCAGATAGTTCATAGATTCCCTTTTTTAGATAGGACTCTTGAATGTCATCACCCGCACCAATAGTTTCTCGAAGTTCCTCATGCAGGATAAATTCACCCATTTTGAATTCACCGATAGCAAATTTAATCGTATTGCTACCCATATCTAATGCACAAATTTTATCTGGCATTTTACGAACGGGAGCAATGTCTTTTGAAAAAACAATCGTAGGTAATAAAAGCAGCAAAATTATAGGCTTGAAAGTCTTCATTATGGATTAGAGTATCTCATAAGAATGCTAAAATTGGTCAGGTAATATTTGAATACTCAAACATAATATGAACAATAATTCATTCAAATGCTAATAATCATCAGTTAAGAAAAAAGCTAAAATTTAAGTGTATGGAAATGAATGCAGACACAATTCGTTTAGATTGCGCGATGTCAAAACCAAATATAGAATTTAAACCCGTGACTTATAAACGATTTTTACCAACTCTAAAATCTCTGCTAGCTGAAGCTAATCAACCATTTATTCATCGTGATTTAAGCTGGCTACAATTTAATGACCGTGTGCTAGCAGAATCTAGACAGCAAGGGAATCCCCTGCTTGAGAGGGCAAAGTTTCTTTCAATAACCTCAACCAATCTAGATGAATTTTTTATGATTCGCTATCCGTCGATAGGAAGGACAATTGCTCAGCTTCAAAAACAAAATAATCTTCAAAGCATGAGGCGACAAATTAAAATTAGGTCAGCAATTGTTGAGGCGGTGACAAAATTTGGAGCAAAGCAACTAGAAGCTTTAGATTTATTAAATGAAACATTGTCGTCATTTGGAATTAATGTAGTTACAAATTATAATTCTACACACCCAAGTTTTCAGTTTGGAGAAGAAGTTTTTTCAAAAAATGTAATTTCATCACTAGGTTTTCCGGAGACTTTTACAGTGTCTCAATTACAAAGTTTAGAAAACTTTCAAATGGGAGTTTTTTTTAAAAATGGAAAATGGCTAAGAGTGCCTAAAGGTATTCCAAATTCATTTATTTATAGGTCGAAGGATACAGCAGAGAATTATATATTTTTTCTTGATGACTTACTCATTCACCATCTTTCTAAAAGTTTGAACTTTGATGGCGTTGCAGGGGTGATTCGAATTACTAGAGATGGTGACTTTACCCCGGATATTGAAGAAGAAGATACTGAATCTGTTCCCGACATTATTAGGAGTAGTGTCAGTACGCGTGACAAAGGCAAGCCCATGAGATTGCAGTTTAATGGTGAATTCAAAGATGGTCAGCTTGATCTTCTAATGCGTTCAATGAAAATAAAGCAAACAGAAATGATTGATTCGCCGACCTCCGTTTGTTTGGGAGCACTTTGGTCAGCAGTAAATCAGCTTCCTGAAGATATTAAAAATAAAAAAGATTTAAACTACCCACCAATTCAGCCGATGATTCCTCTAGATTTTAAGGAAATTAAGGGAATTTTTGAAAAGCTAAAAAAGAGAGATTATTTATTTCATCATCCTTACGATTCCTTTGATTCGTATGTATTGTGGATGAAGGCAGCATGCAAAGATCCGAATGTAATTCAAATCGAACAAACAATTTATCGTATGGATACTTTGTCGCCGGTGTTAGAGTTACTTAAAAAAGCAGCAAGCACCAAAAAAATTAAAGTCATCATAGAACTGCGTGCAAGATTTGATGAACTAAATAATTTAAGGCTTGCAGATGAACTCAGAAAAGCAGGTGTAGAAGTTCATTTTGGTTTTGGTCAACTTAAGCTACATGCAAAAATAGCTCTAGTAACACGTATGGAAGAAGGAAATGAAGTTCTTTATACGCATTTATCTACAGGAAACTATAATGTGGCGACAGCTCGGATGTATACTGATCTTGCAATTATTACTGGTAATCCTGACTTTGGGATTGATGCCAGACACTTCTTTGATTCCGTATATAAAGGAAAAATTCCTACCTCGTTTAAAAAGCTAGCATCAGCTCCTTTGAGATTACATAAAATAATGGAAAATTTAATTGATTCTGAAATCGAGTCAGCAAAACAAGGAAAATCTGCAAGAATAGTTGTTAAAGCAAACGCTCTTGTTGATCACGCGATCATTGAAAAGCTTTATCAGGCTTCAAATGCAGGTGTAAAAATTGATTTAATTATTCGTGGAGCGTGTGCACTTGTCCCCGGAGTAAAAAATTTAAGCCAAAATATTCGCGTCATAAGTATCGTGGATAGATTTTTAGAACACTCAAGAATTTATTATTTTCAAGGTTTTAAAACTTTTTTTTTATCGAGTGAAGTTTGGATGC
>CAZPTV010000356.1:0-2704 GCA_964589335.1 uncultured Bacteriovoracaceae bacterium | reverse complement strand
CCCAATATCCGTACCATGGACGTGGAGCGCGACAATATTTTTGAACTAGATAAGCACCATATTCTGTAGGTTGGTTGCCCATCGCTAGAAAATGAAATCTAGGTTGAATTTTTCCAGACCGTTCATATGCATTGGTTGCAGCAGTGTTGATTTTACTACTATTGTAACCCATTTTTCTTAACATATGAACATCATCAGCAATCAAAGTAGTTCTAAAGGCAGGTCCTCCAACGGGTGGACTTGTATAGGATTCAATTTCAAGAGTGTCTTCAACCATCGTTTCATAGAGAACCATGGTTGAATACAATTCATTATCAATTGCATTTATTTCGGAATCACTGATGCCAATATATTTCATGACTCTATAAGCAAAACCTGCGAACGTTGGAACTAAATGACAGCGATCATCAGGTAACATTGCATCCCAATCATCTTGTGTAATCTGTGCGGGCTTGGGAATATTTGGGCGTGGTGGACAAATATTAAACATTAAATTGTGTTTTGGATTATTTTTTATAAAATTTAACCACAATAATGCGCGTGGTTTGTCACGGGTTTGAATTAAATAACCCAAAACACCACTTGCGTGGTCACGACTAAATGTAGGTGCACCGTAACTTGTTTCCGGATGTCTTCTTCTGAAAGCGTTTCTGTACCAGGCGCCTGTAATTGGATCTTGTGAATCACGTATGTCGTAACAACGATCTAAATCACCGGTAAGGCAGCCACTAAAAGTACTTCCGGGTGTATCGCCATTATATTTGCACTCACGTTTGGAAGGGAAGAGGCCGACTTCACATTGAGAAAGTGAAAAATACATTGGCTTTTTTCCAAGTGACTTAAATTGTTTGCAAGTTTTTACATCAAAATATGAAAATTCATTAAAAATATCGCCTGTATGAAATGCTGGATCTGGGGCACATGAAGTTTTATTTCTATATTGTTCTCTAAGGAGTTCTAATTTATCGCGTGTTGCTTGAGTCATTGGAGTCGTTTCAGCAGGTAATACAATGGTATTCGTTGGGCAAGAGCAGTTGCTACCGGGATTTGTTAAAACATGATATCCCCAATTCTGTGGATTTGGATCTTCGTATCTTTTTTCATGGCATCCATTGTATTGGGAACTCCAAGTCGAATAGCTACGAGTACCGTCTGTATAGGTATAATAAACTCCTTGGCAGTGATTTGGAAATTCGTTGAATGAACAATAATTATTACAATCTACAGTCCAACCTTCAGCAAAAACTGTAATCGGACTTAAGAGTATTAAATATATAATTGTAAATAGTGTTGAGTTTAAAAGCATTAACCATCACCCATGATGTCGCCTGGATCTTGTGGATCACCTGGTTGAGGCTCAGAATATGGAATCACTTCATCTGGCTTGTCAGACTTAAAGCCTTTAAGTTTATCATCAAGAAAATTACCAACTCCCAAAGATCCTAATCCAATGGTTGTCGTAGTGATTGCTTCTATAACTTCTTTTCGCATTCCTTTTCGATTGCTAATGGCACCCTGAAGTTCTGATTTCCATTTATCAACTTCATTAATTGATTGTTCATAGGTTGCAATTCGATATTCAATTAGTTTTAATTCTTCTGAGGTTGCATTTGAATTTTTCATTCTATCTTTTTCTTCATTTAATTTAATGATCTCGTATTTCAATTCATCTTGAGTGTCTAAAATTCTTTTCGCAGCAAAGGCAGCAGAGTTTTCACTCATTCGAACGACTGCATCTCGTCCTTTAATTCCCGCACTTGCTAGCTTTAATGCTGAGATAGTAAAAAATACAGCAGGAAGTGCTGGAATACTAAGAGTGGCTGCTGCTATGACACCGGCAATTCCAGCGTAAGTTCCAATCTTACCTAAAATCTTACCAAACTTCTTCCAGAACATTTGTTTGTGTTTCCAAGACTGATATTGACATAGAAGTGGTTTGAATGCTGGATCATCTGAAATTAAATCACGTTCAATTCCTGGAAATAATGCTAGAAATTTTCTGATCTGTTTTCTGGGTTTGTCGCTTCCGCGCTCAAATACAGCGTTTCTAGCGGATTCGATCGCATTTTTAAGATCGTCAACTTCGCGGGATTGATTCCTTACTTTTTTCTTTTTGAAGTTTAATAATTTAATTTTTGATTGATCTCTTGTATTTTTAATTTCAGAGTCTATCTCAGCAATTTGCTGGTTGAGTTCACTGAGTGCACCTTCTTTTTCATCGCTTGCAAATTTAAATGCTTTATCAAAGCGATTGCGAACTTTTTCTTTAATAGCTTCAAGTAAAACTAGATCGGCGACATCTTGTCCCGTTTTTGCTAAGCCCAATATTTCGGCATTTGGAATCAAAGTCGTTTCTGCTTTAGGCGTACGATACCATTTCTTTTTATCTTTTTTTCTGAATTCTTGAGGCTTTGTTTGGATCACTCCATTATTTTCACAAGGGACTAATTCAGTGCTGATTTCATCGGTATTTTTTACAATGATAAAATCGCCGCATTGTTTTGTGTAAAGAAATTCAGACATTTTTTTATCAGCCTTTGAATCTTGCGCGTAAGCATTGATTGCTGGATAGCTTACTTCAAGCAGAATTAAAAATGCCGCTACAACTTTATTTGTTATATTCAAGCGGATATCCTCCTTATAAACTCTCTCATTGTATGACTTCGGTATATGTGATCGATTTAATGAGTAAGAAAATATTGCC
>CAZPTV010000355.1:0-2708 GCA_964589335.1 uncultured Bacteriovoracaceae bacterium | reverse complement strand
GATGCCGTCTATGGCTGACCAAGTTCCTTTTAGCCAGATTACGAAAAAATATACTAAAGATAAAATAAGTCCGCCAGATTCTACCGAAAAGTTTTTTGGTAGGTTAACTGTTTTAAGATCAACTGTTTTTCCAGAGCGTTTTCTTTTTATTGAATAATACCAATGAATAAAAAATATCATTGGCCACCCCAATCCCATGAGTAGCCGAAGGCTTCCGGTCAAGTTCGCTAATACTAGATCTGAGTTTCGGCTCCAGGCGATGACCGCTTCAACTGCAAACTCGGGTGCTGTTTGTAACCATGCTAAAACGGCTAAAGCAATTCCAGCAGAGAGATGTACCGCAGTGATTTCGGCTGCCCAACCGATAACGATTGACGCAAAAAGTAATAATGGCATTGACCAAGCAAGATGAATCATAAAGTGGATTATAAGCATTTAATAATAATTTAGAAATAATTTTGTCCCCTCTGTTTAGTAATTTTTCTACATGCTACTATTTTAAACGGATTCACACATGGAAGGGGAGAATCATGAAATTTATTATTTGTTTATCTTTATTGTTTTCAACGCAAATATTTGCATCACCATTACGTCTCATCGAAACCAACTCAGAAATGGGAACAGAATTTAAAAGAAATTTTGGCGACCAAATTGTTACTGTTCAAGAAGGTGCAGTTTCAGTTTATTTAGTATCTGAGGATTTGATTCCGGAAATTTCGAGAGTAGTGCATGAAAAAACGCATAAATGCGGTGGTTTTTTTGATATTTCAAGCGAAGATGTAACCGCATTAGCAGATGCCCAAATGAGATCGGCAACGTTAGGAGCATTGCCTTTGCCACCGCTTACAGGTAAGAAAGCAGCAGTTGAAAAAGCAATTGCTGAAGTGATTCCTGCAAATTTAAAAACTTTTGTTCAAACCTATTCTTCACAATTCAAATCACGCTTTGCAAAGAGCCAAGAAGGAATCCGTGCTCCAGAATGGCTTGCTGAACAGTGGAGTAAAATGGCGTTGGATGCCCAACGGAACGACATTAAAGTGGAAACGCTCTTACCTCCAAATGGATATAGTCAAAAGAATGTAAGAATCATGATTCCCGGCACAGATCCTAAAGCGGGAGTAGTCGTATTAGGAGGTCATTTAGATTCTATCAATCAAATGGGAATGGGTTCAGGTGCCGCACCAGGTGTAGACGATAATGGATCCGGTATCTCTGCGTTGACTGAAATGTATAGAGTATTATTGAAGTCAGGTTTAAGAACGAAAGCTACAATTGAAATATTTGGATATTCAGCAGAAGAATTGGGGCTATATGGATCACGAGCAATTGCTGAAAACTATTCAATAAATAAAGTAAACGTAAAAGGAGCATTTCAATTGGATATGGTTGCATTTCCTGGGTCAACAAAAAGTGTGACTTTTTATGATGATTATACAAACCCACAATTAACTTTATGGACGGAGCAACTTTTTGGTCTGTATGTTGGAACCTCTGTGAAGCATTCAAAATGTGGTTATGCTTGTAGCGATCATGCATCATGGAATCGATTTGGTTTTCCTTCAGTGTTTCCATTCGAAACACCATTTGAAAATTACAATCGAAGAATTCACACGCCGAATGATATTTGGGATGCACAGCTTGACGACGCATTTGCAAGTCAATTTTCAAAACTCGCAATCGCGTATGCGCTCGAGTTAGGAGAACTAGCAGAATAAAATGATCAAATCAAAGATTGTTACTTCGTCAGCTGAATTTAAAGAGAATGCAGAACACCATCAGGTTCTTTTAAAAAAATTAAATGAAGAACACCAAAAAATATTTCAAGGTGGTGGTGTTGAGGCAAGAAAAAAGCACGAAGAAAGAGGAAAGCTATTTGTTCGGGATAGAATTAAGGGATTGATTGATCCTGGAAGTTCGTTCTTAGAGCTTTCTCCGCTTGCGGCACACGAACTCTTTGATGATTTTATTCCTGCATCGGGAATTGTAACTGGAATTGGCGTTGTCCATGGTCGTGAAGTAATGATTGTTGCAAACGATGCAACTGTTAAAGGTGGAACGTATTATCCAACCACTGTTAAAAAACATTTGCGCGCTCAAGAAATTGCTGAGCAAAATCATTTGCCTTGTATTTATTTAGTCGACTCAGGTGGCGCCTTTTTGCCAATGCAAGCTGAAGTGTTTCCGGATCGAGATCACTTCGGAAGAATTTTCTTTAATCAAGCAAACATGTCTGCGAAGGGAATTCCTCAGATTGCAGTGGTTATGGGTTCTTGTACTGCTGGTGGTGCGTATGTGCCTGCGATGAGTGATGAGACTATAATAGTTAGAAATCAAGGAACAATTTTTCTAGGTGGACCTCCACTCGTAAAAGCAGCAACAGGTGAGATTGTAACAGCAGAAGAATTAGGTGGAGCAGATGTTCACTGTCGAACATCGGGAGTGACTGATCATTATGCGTTGAATGATTCGCATGCGCTTTCAATTGCTAGAGATATTGTGTTTCATTTAAACAGAAAAACAGTTGACGATGAGTTTTCTCTTGCTCCAAGAATTGAACCTGAAGAACCGGTGTATGATCCAAATGAAATACTTGGAATCGTTCCGAAGGATTTAAAAAAGCAGTATGATATTCGCGAAGTGATAGCGCGACTTGTAGATGGATCGCGCTTTCATGAATTCAAAGCGCTATATGGTACAACTCTGGTTTG
>CAZPTV010000354.1:0-2709 GCA_964589335.1 uncultured Bacteriovoracaceae bacterium | reverse complement strand
GCCATGGAATATAGTACTGCACAAGTATTGATGTAAAATAAAATGGCTCAAAGCCCTGAGCACCATCTCGCCCCCTAAGTGCAGAACTTAAAATCTGTTCAAACCAATATTTTTTCCAAACATCCCAATGACCGCCCACACTTGTCCAAAAAATAAAGATTAGAACCATTATTAATAATCCAGTTAGAAAGTAGAAAATCTGTTTTGGATTTTTTACTAAAATATAAGCGCTTAAAAATATAAAAACCCAAAACGCAGGTGGCCCTTTTGAAAAGATTGCTAGAAATACAAAAATTCCAGATAAAATTGAATGCAGATGAAAGTCTCGTTTCATTGCACGAATCGAATGCCATACAGCTAAATAACTGAAGAGTTCTAGTATAGGTTCAATATATCCACGCACTGAACTTAAAATAAAATCACGTGTCAGACACAAGATAAAAACACTAACAACTGCTCCGAATGAACCCAAACCGATCTCAAGCGCAATTAATCCCGTCAGTAAGACAACCAACATTCCACAAAAATGCTGAGAAAAATTAACTGCAAAGTCTGTCACACCAAAAATCTTCATGCTTAAAGCAGAAAGCCAAATATATAATGGTGGATGGTCTGTTATTACGCCTTCAAAATTTTGAATAGGAAACCATTGTCCTGTTTGAATAATGAATCTAGCTTCGACTGCTCGAATTGCCCCATCAACCGTTGGAATTGGAACCCGATGCAATCCAGACATAAACACTGAAAATCCAACTAAAGCACAAATAAGTAATGTGTTTCTGATTGGAAAGGTGTTCATCATTAGCTAGAATAAGAGATTCAGAAAGATCCGTCTATGAATTTAGGTGAAATTGCAGCATTCTTGTCTTCAGTTACATGGGCCATTGGAGTCTCTGCATATACTAATTTATCTAAAAAATACGAACCTTCTACAATTAATTTTTCGAGAGCTCTTGTAGCTCTAACCGGCTTTTTACTTTTAGGAATAAGTGGCGTAAGCTCTGAGTACTCAGGGCTTGCTTTTCTACAAAATCAAATTTCAATTGCAACATCCCACCATTTTTTTTGGCTCAGTCTTAGTATTTTTTCAAGCTACGCCTTTGGAGATGTTCTTTTGCTCCATTCGGTTAAAATACTAGGCTTGCCTGCAGCCTTAGCCATTGCTTCTTCATATCCCATTTGGGCAGCTCTGTATGGAGCTGTTTTTAAATCACAATCAATGCACTCTTTTCGATGGGTTGGACTGATCTTGACATGTGTAGGAACAAGTATCGTGATCCTTTCGGGAGTCAAAGAGAGAACCAGATTTCAGGACTCATCAAGTAAGAATAAATATATTTTTGGCGTATTTTTAGCACTTTTTACCTCTGTTTTTTGGTCTCTCAATTCGGTCTCAGCAGCTGAAGGCGGATTTGGTTTAGATCCTTTTTTCTCTAATACAATCCGAATGTCATTAGCATTAATTCTTTGTCCATTTTTTGGGTTTCTTATGACTCGAAATACGACGCTATTGGTTTCTAAGTTTGATTTCAAAAAAAATATTTTTATATTTATTTTAGAAGGAATTGGAGGTTCTTATCTTTTTTTATATGCATTTTCTCACTCGCAAATATCCACAGCTTCTGCACTATCTTCACTTGCTCCTGTTATTTCAGTTCCCATCGCTTGGATCATGAAATGGGAAAAGGTTCAAATTTTGAAAACTCTTGGCATTCTGCTCGTCGTCATTGGAATCTTTCTACTTATGGGAGTTTACCATTGAATTTTGTTCTAACTGCGGCAAAATGAATAAGAACAAACATTTACTGGAGAAATAAATGAATCCAAAATTAATTATTCCCGTAGTCATAACTGCCGCTGCATTAATTGGTGCATTTTACCTTTTCAAAAACGCTCCTCAAAAAACAGAAATTTCAGCAGGTAAAGCTGTGGCTCCAGTTACAGAATTAAAAACTGAGGATGAAAAATCTGGAAGTGGCGCAGAAGCAATCGCAGGAAAAACTGTAGTCGTAAATTATACCGGTTGGCTAACAAACGGAACTAAATTTGATTCTTCAATTGGAAAAAAACCATATGAATTCATTTTAGGCTCCGGTCAAGTTATACGTGGTTGGGATCTTGGCATTGTTGGTATGAAAGAAGGGGGAAAAAGAAAGTTAACAATTCCTCCATACTTAGGATACGGAAGCCGTCAAGCCGGACCCATACCACCTGAATCAACTTTAATTTTTGAAGTTGAATTAATTAAAGTTAAATAAATTCTAATTATGAAAAATATTTTCTTGTGTTTTAGTTTTATTCTAAGCATTTCCTTACCTTGTTTTGCGCAAGACACTGATACAAAATTAGACGAAGGCGAAAATCCAAGTACTTTAAAAACACATTATAAAAAATCTCAATTACCAACATCAGAAGCAGCAAGAAAAAGTTATGTTGGACTGAGCCTCACTAAAGGTGAATATGAATTCAAAGAAGGCTCACTTCGTGCTGGCTATGGAATAAACTCTAGCTGGTTAATAAACGGAATTCTTACTTCAACAAAAAATACCGATGGTGCTCCGAGAGGAGAACTTCGTTTCGGAATAGATGGAAAAGTTCATCATCTTTTTTCTGCTAGATTTTATGCAATTGGTATCAATGAACCAAACGATATTTCCGGGCGCGGCTTTTCTCCGGGACTGACCTACGAGCTCAGTTCATTATGGGACC
>CAZPTV010000353.1:0-2722 GCA_964589335.1 uncultured Bacteriovoracaceae bacterium | reverse complement strand
TCAAATATGTTTTAAGTGAAAAAACTTCTGAAAAATTTAATGGATATTATATTCGTGATAAGCAATTTAATGATGATAACAAACATCGGTCTGCTTTTGAGTATTCTCACAATGTAAAATTACCCTGGAATATTGAGCAAAAAGCATATTGGTTACAATCGACCGATAGGGATTACGCTAGAAATTTTAATGATATTCCAGGAAACGGAGAGCCCGCTTTAGTTTCTGATATTGGCTTATCCCGTGCGGGTAGAGATGCAAGTATTTGGATCAATTACAAACGTATTCAAAATAATTTAACTCCAGTATTAGTGGGCTTCGATCGTTCTACCGTTCAACTCCAACCTTCAATTAGTTTAGCAACAGTAGACCATCGTATTTCTGAAGATATTCCACTGCACTGGGGAGTCACATCAAATTTTTCTAGATTTTGGAGAAAAGGTTCAATTTTCGATGCATTACCAGAAAACGGTGTTGTTCCAGATGAGTCAGTATTTATTAAAGGGAAAACTCCTATTCGAAGAGCAAATCGATTTATGGTGGTTCCTGAGTTGTATTATACGGCTCGTGCATGGGACATTTTAGAAATCGTACCCTCTGTTCAATATCGCGGATATTATTATACTTTAAATACTGAGTTGGATTCATCACTGACTCGAGGCTATTTGGTGGCGCAAAATGAGTTTGCAACAACATTTGAGAATGTTTATGGAGAGAGTATTAAACATAAAATTAAACCTTCATTTACATATTCTGCAATTCCAGTTGTGAATCAAAATCCATCTGACCATTCATTGATTAAGCAATTTAAAACGGCGGGAAATCAATTTGACGAAACAGACATTGTTCCAATTACAAACGAAACGATGCTGTATAATGTGCCACTTGGAAATTCATTAACCGTTCAAGTTTCAAATAAAATTATTTCAAAAGATGCAGAAGATCCAAAAAGACCGTCTTATGTTAAAAAAGTAGAAATGTTAACTGGAGAAAGTATTAACTTTATTGAATATCGTAAACCCAAGGGGAGTCGACAGCCTTTATCCAGACTTTTTAATATTTTGGATGTGAACACACTTCGAGTTCAATCCAACATGACTTATTATTATTATCCTTATTTGAAAGCATCAACGTACAGTTTTAATTCAAACTATATTTTCTCTCAATATACTCGTCGATTATTGGAATTCAAAAGAAGCTTTGGAATTGGTTATAATTACAACCAAGTCGAATCTCACTCGAATTCAATTTCTGGAAATATCACGTGGTCTGTTAACGACTACTTTCAATTATTAGGTGGTGTGGGTCACCAATTCACTATGTATTTAAATTCAGGAGTCATTACTGACTTTACAATGTCAGTCAACGCAGGATTTACATATCAAAGTCCATCACAATGTTACCGATTCACTTTATTGGGTAGTTACGTAAAAGACAGAAAATGGGAATTTACTTTTAATTTACCAATTAATCTTTCAGGATCAACATTTACAAGCTTTACTGATTCAAGCAGTTACAGTGCCGTTGGTGGTTCAAGATAGGAGTAGCAATGGAATATTTAAATGCAATTTCAAAATTAATTAAAAATATAAGTGACAATGAAAAAGATCAGATACATAAATGTGCAGTATCTCTAAAAAATACTGTGGATCAAGGCGGAATTGTTTTTGTTTTTGGAGCAGGACATTCCAGCATCTTTGCTGAAGAAGCTTTTCATCGTGCGGGGGGATTGATTCCAGTTCACCCCATTCTTTATGATTTTCTTTCACCACATATTAGTTCGAAAATAGCTGGAAAACTCGAACGACATGAAGGGATTGCACCCATTTTATTTCAAAGAGCTGGTGTGAGCAGAAAAGATATGATGTGGATTGCGAGCAACTCTGGAATTAATGCTGCGGCAATTGAAATGGCATTAGAATGTAAGAAAATTGGGACTCCAACTATTGCAATCACAAGCATGGCACATTCAACTAAAATTGTTAGTCGGCATTCATCGGGCAAAAAACTTTATGAATGTGTAGAACATGTTTTGGATAATCACTGTCCGCCGGGTGATGCTCTTATAGAAATTGAAGGAGTGCGAATCGCAGCAGGAAGTACGATCGCAAATAGTTTTCTATATCATTGGACACTCACAGAGGCTTGTAAAATGTGGCAAAAAGAGGGGAAAAAACTGCCTATTTACATTAGCGCAAACCTTCCTGGAGGTGATGAGCACAACGAAAAAATGGAAGCTTCTTACCGTTCTCGAATTCCACTATTATAAAAAAATGAGAAGTCTGGTAAAATATAGTAATGAACATACTTTTATCGAATGATGATGGTGTATATGCTTGGGGTCTAAAAGTTCTATACGAACATTTAAAAAAAATTGGCAAAGTTTGGGTTGTTGCTCCGTTAGAAGAAAAAAGTACAACTGGCCATAGTCTAACCCTTCATAAACCAATTCGACTTTTAAAAATGGAAAACGGATTTAATGGCGTCAGCGGCAGTCCTGCTGATTGTGTTTACATTGGCATTAGAGAAGTCATGAAGAAAATGCCAGATCTTGTTGTCAGTGGAATTAATCGTGGAGCAAATCTCGGTCAGGATGTTTATTACAGCGGAACAGTATCTGCAGCTAGGGAAGCATGTATTTTAGGTTTACCAGCAATTGCAGTTTCTATGGATCTAGATCATGCAAAAAGAAAAGAAGACAATAAAATTCACTTTGAAACAG
>CAZPTV010000352.1:0-2728 GCA_964589335.1 uncultured Bacteriovoracaceae bacterium | reverse complement strand
GTTCGTGTTGTATCTGTTTCGGATATTATTTTTCCGTCTTTTTCTATCACTACTTTAAATGAAACCTGTGTTGAACTCGTATTCCAATTAAAATATATTGGTTTCTGATATTCAAAAGATTGATCTTGCTTAGGATTTAATAAAGAAAGTACTAATTTTTCATCATTTTCAACAGTAAATTTATTAGATTTACTAATTACTTCGAGATCACCATATAGGCTTTTAATTCTCCAGAAATATTCTCCGCCATCTATATTATCAAATCTAGATGTAAAACTAATTGCATTGATTTCCTGAGATTTAAAAATACTGTTAAAGTTACTTTCTTTTGATACTTCAAGAAAATGTTTTCCCAATACTAATGTCTCTGACTCAATGTTTTGTGTATTCCAAGTGAAACGAACACTTCGATCAATTGGAGCGTTCTTGATTATTTCATCATACTTAGGCTCTAATAACGTAACGGCATTTACCTGAACAATTGTAAATGAAGCACTGTCTGATATGTTTTTATCATTATTAACGATTCTCCAATAATACTTACCTTTTCCTAGTGAAATATTGTTATTAGAAACAGGCGAGGTGTAAAATACCGTTTTAAATTTTCTATCTCTTGAGAGTTCGATTTGTGCATCTGAAACCGGTTGCTTAGAGTACCATTCAAACCGTATGTCTTTCTTTAAATCTTTTGTAAAATAATAATCTAAATTTAAAGGTTTTATTAATGAAACCATCAAATCAATAATTTGCGCTTTACCTTCTTTATTTACAGTAATTGATTTAGCGCCATCTTGAGTTTTAAGTACCACCGAACCTTTAATGAAATCTAATGCAATGTTATTTGTATCATCAATGACTACAAGACTGTTTTCAGAGAGTTCAATTAGATTATTGTCATTCAGGCGTATCGAAGCTGTACTTCCGATTCCTGTTTGAATGGAGTCTTTCTTATACAATAAATCGTTTTTTTCTATTCGCTGCCACTCTAAACTATTTGAATATTTCCTTCTGACCTTTGATTCTTTTTTTTCAATTTTTGCTACTGCAAGTTTTTTTAAATGATTAGAACTATCGTTGTATTCACGATATAAAAAATACAAACTACTGCCAGAGCCCAATAGACTGACTAGTATTATTATTAAGAATTTCATATCCCATTTAAACTTAAAATGCGAATTTGTACTTTTCTCATCCATATCAATTATTTATCGGTAAATTAGATCGAAATATAATCTAGGCATAATTTACCGGATCACTCTTATCTATAAGATATCTTTAAATTATTACTTAAAATAAGCCGAAAAGCATTAGAAGAAGAGGAGATTGAATTTGTCCAATAAGAATCAATTTAAATTACCGAAAGTTCGAGTCACAGTGAGCACAAAAATCGTAGGTATGGTGGCGTTGCTTCTTTTAGTTTCACTTTCTAGTGTTGTTAAACTAGCAACATCTCTTTTCATTGAAGATAATATTGCCTTAATTCAAAAAATGAATTCTGATACTGCTGCAAACCTTGCCTCCCAAGTTAGAGATTCTTTTCTTTCGATTACGGATAAACTAAGAATTGCAGGCACTATGCTTTACAAAACGGGTACCACTGCAGTCGATGATCCGATCATTTTATCTATATTTGAAAAAGACCAAGATCTGATTGCAATTTCTGTTACACATAAAAACGAAGAAGAATTAATGAATTGGGCTACTGCAATTTCACCACAGAAACTAGGTTTTGAAAAAGCACCGACAATTGAAGAAGTCTTTAATGGTAATACTCCACTTTTAACCTTTCAACTTTCTGATGATACACTAGCATTTTCAATCAGCATTCCTCTCGTCGTTTTGAATGATGGCAAAATCACACACGCGGTTACCGGAATATATAAAAATACTAAATTAAGTAAAATATTTTTAGAAAATGATCTAGTAAATAGCTTCTTAGTTAGCAGTAAGGGTATTTTGCTTGCACACCCGGACCCAGTCAGAGTTTTAAATTCTGAAAATGTGAATTCAATTCCTATTGTTAAGCAACTTCTCGAAGGTAAATTTAACAATGGTCAAACTAAATATAATGACACTAAAACAAATGATCCAATTCTCGGTGCATTTAAAACTGTTGGTTTTGCAGGTCTAGGTGTGGTTTCAGAAGTTGCCGAATCCAAAGCATTTGAAGCTGCTAAACATGTAGTAAAGCGATCCATATTAGTCGCTATTACAATTTTATTTGCATCATTTTTAATAGGTTATATTAATTCTAGATCACTTACCAAACCAATTGAAAAGCTTTCAGCCGCCGCTGTAGAAATTGCAAATGGCAACTTCGATGTAAAACTTTCAATAAAAGGAAGTGATGAAATCGCACATCTATCTGAAACTTTCAATGAAATGACAAAGGGGTTAATTGAAAGAGATCGAGTAAAAGATACATTTAATAAATTTCATAATAAAGAAATTGCAGATAAATTATTATCAGGCGAAGTAAAGCTTGGCGGTGAGCGTAAAGAGACAACTATCTTTTTTTCTGATGTTCGTGGATTTACAGGTTTAAGCGAGACCATGCAACCTGAAGAAGTTGTAGAAATGCTTAATGAATATATGACCCGCATGGTTTCGATTATTCGCAAATACAATGGAATAGTAGATAAATATGTTGGTGATGCAATTATGGCACTTTGGGGCGTTCCTATTGAAGGTCCTAATGATGCTGAAAATGCTTTGCGCGCATGCCTGG
>CAZPTV010000351.1:0-2730 GCA_964589335.1 uncultured Bacteriovoracaceae bacterium | reverse complement strand
ATAAAAGAATTAAAATGGAAATCAAAGCTACTTTAAAATACATAAGAATCACAACCAGAAAGGCTATGTTAGTTGCGGACTTAATTCGCGGGAAAGATATTAACGAAGCAATGAACATTCTGAAGTACTGTCCTAGGAAGCGTGCGGCTGGACATTTTTCATCTTTATTAAAATCAGCGGTAGCAAATGCTGATCAAAGAGGCTCAATTGATTTAGATAATTTATTTATAAAATCATTACAAGTTGGTAAGGGTCCTACTTTAAAGCGATTTAGAGCTAGAGCAAAAGGTAGTGCTACACGAATTAATAAGAAGACATCACATTTATTTGTGAAGCTTGGGGAAAGGTAAAATATGGGTCAGAAGACACACCCGATTGGATTTAGAATAGGCGTAAATAAAACATGGGATTCTCGTTGGTTTTCTAAAAAAGATTACCATCAATTACTTCATGAAGACTTAAGGCTAAGAAAATTTATTAGCGAAAAGCTTTCAAGTGCAGGCATTGCGAAAGTTGAAATCGAAAGAGCAGCAAATAAAGTAAAAATTAATGTTCACACTGCTAGACCTGGAATTGTTATCGGTAAAAAAGGCGCTGGCGTTGAAACCTTAAAAAGCGATATTCAAAAGCTTTCTAAAAACGAAGTATTTTTAAACATTATTGAAGTTAAAAAGCCAGAGTCAAATGCTCAGTTAATCTCAGAGAATGTAGCGTCTCAATTAGAAAAAAGAGTTGCTTTCAGACGCGCTATGAAAAAGTGCATGACTGCAGCATTTAAACAAGGTATTAAGGGCATCAAAATTCGAGTTAGTGGAAGATTGGGTGGAGCTGAAATCGCTAGAACAGAATGGTATAGCGAAGATTCAGTCCCTCTTCATACACTTCGTGCAAACATCGACTATGGTTTTTCTGAGGCTAGCACTACGTATGGGCAAATTGGTGTGAAAGCTTGGGTTTATCATGGAGAAATTTTGAATAAGAAAGAGAAAGAGAATAGTTAATTATGTTGTCACCTAAAAGAGTAAAATGGAGAAAACACCAAAAAGGAAAAATGAGAGGCAAAGCGTCTCGGGGTAATACTCTGTTTTTTGGAGCTTATGGTTTAGTGGCTCTTGAATGTGGAAAGATTACATCAAGACAAATTGAATCTGCACGGGTTGCAATGACAAGATATATTAAAAGAGGTGGAAAAGTTTGGATCAGAATATTTCCAGATAAATCACTAACTAAGAAGCCTGCAGAAACCAGAATGGGAAGTGGTAAAGGAAATCCTGAAGAATGGTGTGCGGTTATTAAGCCTGGCAGAATTCTTTATGAAATGGATGGAATTTCAAAAGAAGAGGCAACGGAGGCATTAAGATTAGCCGGTCATAAATTACCATTAAGAGTTAAGGTAATCAGCGACGCAAACTTTAAATCACAATCTACAAAAGCAAATACTGAGGTTCAAACCAATGGCTAAAGAAAAAAAGAAATCAACATATAATTCTTTAACAGTTGATGAATTAAAAAATACAGAGAAGCAATTAAGAGAACAAATTTTTAAATTGAAGCTTCAAAAGTCAACGGGACAATTAGCTGATACGGCAACTGTTAAGAAAAATCAAAAAGATCTAGCGAGAGTTTTAACTAGTTTAACTGTGAAAAACGCTGAAGCTAACTTAAAGAGTAAACGTTAAATAAAATAGGAAATAAATTTTATGAGCGAGAATAAAGAAATAAATGTAAAAGCTAGACGTACAATGCAAGGCATTGTTGTTAGCAATAAAATGCAAAAAACGATCGTCGTAAAAGTAGATCGAAAAGTGAAACATACAAAATATAAAAAGTTTGTATCTATGACTACAAAATATAAAGTTCATGATGAAAAAAACGATGCAAAAGTAGGTGATCGGGTTGAAATTGTTGAGACAAAACCTGCGAGCAAAGAAAAAGTATGGGCGTTAAGATCAATTATTGAAAGGGCTAAAATATCTTCTGGGAGTATTGAAATATGATTCAAATGACAACACGCCTTGATGTTGCAGACAACTCTGGGGCTAAAGAAGTAATGTGTATTAAAGTATTGGGCGGAACAAGAAGGAAATATGCCGCAATTGGAGACGTTATTATTGTTTCGGTTAAAGATGCGACTCCAAACTCGAAAGTTAAAAAGGGAGATATTACAAAAGCTGTAATTGTCCGATCTAAAAAAGCAGTGGCAAGACCCGATGGCACATACATCAGATTTGACACAAATTCTGCCGTACTTATTAATGCTCAGTTGGAGCCAATAGGTACACGTATTTTTGGACCAGTTGCTAGAGAATTGCGTGCAAAAAAGTTTACTAAAATTATTTCATTAGCACCTGAAGTGCTTTGAATTTTTAAAGGTGATATATGAGTGAAAATGAAAATCAAAATAAAGAAAAGCCTGTAAAGAAAGAAACTGCAAAACCAGCGCAGCCAGCAGCGGGTAAACGTAAAGGCTCTGGTGCGGGCGCATCTTTTACTGTAGAAAAAGATAGGCCACGTGGACCAGTTGCAATGGCACGTTTAGAAAAGAACTATAATGATAAAATCGTTCCTCAGCTGATGAAGGATTTAAATTTAAAAAATAAAATGCAAGTGCCACGACTTAAAAAAGTAGTAATTAATGCATGCACTCGCGATGCATTGGCTAATCCAAAGGTCATTGATTCTATGGTTGAGGAATTGGCATTAATTACAGGTCAGAAACCAGTAGTTACT
>CAZPTV010000350.1:0-2732 GCA_964589335.1 uncultured Bacteriovoracaceae bacterium | reverse complement strand
TTATGATCCTATTGGTTGTAAAAGAAGTTCGAGTTCCGTATTTTTTTCTAAAAATTCTTTGGTTGGAAAGTGATCCACGTTTTAAATTGAGTGTACCTGCGCGTATATTTAAAAAAGACAATACCGACCTCGAAGGTGAAATTATGGACATCTCTCTTGGCGGGTGTTTTATCAAAACACATGCATATTTTGCACAAGATGAAATTATTAATATTGAATACAGCTTGTTTGATCGAACCCTTAAATGTGAAGGTTCTGTTGTTTGGAGAACAGAAAGTAAAGTCACACACCCAAAAGGTGTGGGAATAAAATTTAATACTCTCTCAAAAGATGCCGCAAGTGTATTAAAAAAAGCGCAAAAAAGACTTTCGCAGCTTAATCGTGTGTATCAACAAATGTCGGTTGAAAGAAATTGGGAAGAATATTTACAACGGGAAAAACGATTTCAAGGCTCAGAACCTCCTGCTGATTCAACTCCAACGAGTGACGATGATTCAAATGAAAAGTAATAGTCATTCAACTTTCTTTAATGCTGCAATTAAAGAAGCAAAAAAAGCATTTGTAAAACATGAAGTTCCAGTTGGTGCAGTGATCGTTAAAAATAATAAAATCATAGCAAGAGGACATAACTTAAAAGAAAATAAAAAGAATTTTTTATTTCATGCTGAAGTTATAGCGTTAATGAAAGCGCAAAAGAAAATACAGGATTGGCGGTTGAGCGATTGCGAATTATTTGTAACCCTTGAACCCTGTGCCATGTGCGCGAGTATCTTACAGCAAGCTAGAATAAAAAAGGTTTTTTACGCCGCTAAAGACCCAAAGGGTGGCTCCGTTTCACTTTTGCTCAACCTACACAATAATCAAAAATTAAATCACAGATACGAAATGGAATTCATTGAAATTAAAGAATGCGGTCAAATCTTGACAGATTTTTTTAAAATCAAACGATCTCTAAAGAAAAAATGAATTCAAAGAAATTATTTATTTCTCCTCTGTTCGTCGGATTCATTGTGCTTGCAATGACTTTATTCTTAAATGGTTGGACATGGACATTTTATGATGAATTAGCTTGGGTCGACATACTTTCTCGTTCAAGTTTAAGCGATTTAATTAAAAATGACTTTTATACTAATGGACGTCTTCGTCCATTTAGTTTCTGGACTGTCGCATTTAAATTTCAATTAATTGGCTATGATCCTCAATGGCTGAGATTATTGCGTCTAACAGAATTTATTTTGGCATGCTTACTCATGTATCGTTATTTAAATATTAAAAATAAAATTTCAATTCTAGCTACTTTATTTGCAATTGGCTTTTGGATTAAATCACCTCCACAACTTGAACAATTACATTGGACTACGATTAGCGAAAACATCGGTATTTTATTTATATTAATCGCACTTAATGTTCGTGCTTTGAATTATGCTTACTCAAAATACATCTCATATATATTTCTGATATTTGCAGCATTAACGAAAGAACCATTTATTATTTTTATTGCACTGCCGGCGATATTAGAAAGAAATAAAAAAGAATCCATATTCAGCATGCTAAGTTCTTTCATTGTCTTAGGATTTTTATTTTTTAATCGGCATGGGTATTCTGCACAATCTGGTGATGCCCTTAACATTCATACATTGTTTGAAATCGTTACAAAAATGCTAATAGACTTAAGCCTAGGATTTCCGCTTTTACTTTTATTGTTTTATAAAAACAATAAACTGATCAAAGATCAACGAATCTGGAAGTGTCTTATTTTTGTTATTTTTGGATTATTTTACGGAGCGCTCGTTTTTTCTAGAGCATGGACATATACATATTACTTTGCTCCAATGATTTTTTTAATAAGCATTGGATTGGCTTTTTTAACAGAATACTTATTACACACAAATCGCTCTAGATCGTTATTGATCTATTGCTCGATACTTTCAGCACTACTTCCGATGAGGCTTCTCTGGAACTGGAACAAGATTTACAATCATTCAAGTGCCCGAAAAGAAATCATTGATTTTATCGATGACCGTTTTCCTAAGGCAAATGAAACTGATTCATCTGCTTCAAAAATAGGTTCAAATTGCGGGATTGATCTGAGAAGTTTTGGCTTCGCTGTTGATATTCGTCATTTTGATCCAAAGTTTACTAGACCTGAAGGCTCACTTTGTTATGAAAAAGACAAAGGCATTCTCGACTGCTGTAAAAATACAGAATTAGTTGCCATCGGAAAAGAATGTAGTTTTTATTCTGAAAGATTAGATGAATTGAGACGTTTGGGATTGAAAATCATTTTTCAAAATGATCGTTGGACACTTGCACTTTGCAAAGACTTAAGAAGCAATTAATTTTTTTGAACGCCATGACTGATAATACTTAGAAGTAGAAAGTCGATTGAGCGACTGAATTGCAATCGAACTTGCTTCACAAAGATTATCTAAACTAATATTTGTTTTTATTTTCATGCCATTGAGCATGTAAATTAAATCTTCACTCGCAACATTTCCAGAAGCACCGGGTGCATAATTACAACCACCAAGCCCAGCGCTGGAAGAATCAAGTGTTTTCACTCCACACTCCAATGCAGCAAAGCAATTGGCTAGTGCCGTACCACGTGTATCATGAAAATGTCCGGCTATTTTATCATTTTTAATTTCTTTACTCATTTGTCTTAAAAGTGAAATAATTTCAATAGGTGTCGCAACTCCAATTGTATCGCCTAAACTAACTTGCATACATCC
>CAZPTV010000349.1:0-2742 GCA_964589335.1 uncultured Bacteriovoracaceae bacterium | reverse complement strand
GGATTATGGCGACGGCTGGGCAATATATGGTGGAAGTGGTGGAAGTAACGGATCATGCCCATTGAAGGAAGTTAAATGTGAATTTTCTGCCGTTAAAACTGAGGCAGAATTAATTAAGTTAATTCAATCTAAAGGGTATAGAGCTAAAAAGGTAAGTGCCGATGAAATAGTTCAAATACGGCGGCAAATGAATGCTAAGTAAAATATAAAAAAGGCCTGGTTTAATTAAACCAGGCCTTTTTAGTTTTAATTATTACTAATATTTTTACAAGTATTTATAATTCTGTAACAAAATTCTCATCATCATTTTCTTCAAATGTACTTGGCTCAAATTCTACAGGTTGAGCCATATTCAATATCAATTTTGTTCGAGTTCTTTCTTGAATATTTAATCCAAAAACCGAATCAAGATTCATCATATCCAAGCCAAGTAATGTATTACTTACTTGTTGAGCTGCTTTCACAGCCGCAAGAATATCAAGCTTTCCATGACCATATTCTTTATTCCAAGGAGGAATTGAATTCGGTTCATCAATTGTATTTGGATTTGGTCCATTACTACCCGTACCACCATCGATTTGTTTTACTGTAGTTAAAAATACAGTTCTGATTTGTGGAGGTGTTAAAGACGGAGCAACTTGTAGAACGAGTGCAGTAGCACCAGTTACATGTGGAGCTGCCATTGATGTACCACTCATTTTTGAATAAGTACCTCCAGGAACCGAAGAGTACACATTGTTTCCTGGTGCAGCTAAGTCAGGCTTTTCAGTTGTTTGACCTTTGTATTTACCAGGTCCACGACTTGAAAAACTTGTTACTTTGCCATCTTCTCCCGTTGCAGCCACTGCAAATGCTAAAGGATGCTCGTGTGGAGGAGTAATTGTTCCTACGTTTGGACCCGAGTTACCTGCAGAAAATACAGGTAGAATACCTGCAGCTTCCCATGCATCAATTGCTTTGTAGAACAATTCACGATCAGGTGCACCTTGGCAGTTCCAAGAGTTATTAATTGCTCTCGGACTGTCTTTTGTTAAAGGATCTTTATCTGGATTCAACATCCATTGCATTCCTTCAAGCATCTGAGAATAGCCTGTTAGTGCAGCTGTACCTATAATTTTTGCACCTGGTGCCATTCCAAATTCAAATCCTGCATCTGTTTTGGTTCCAACCATTGTGCCCGCAGTATGTGTACCATGTCTGTCGGCATCAAACGCAGGTTTTTCGCTTTTAGTACTAGCATCATAAAAACGTACTATTTTATCTTTGAAAGTAGGATGTTTTCCATCAATACCTGTATCAACAGAACCAATAGTGATTCCAGTTCCATCTACATTTGGCATTTCCTTCATTAAGTCGTATCGCTTTGTATCTGTAAATGCGTAATTTAATTCTTCAACATTTGAAATTGAAGTTGAATTGATTACATCGACTGGATAATTAATTTTTCCATCGATATAGATTTTTCGGACATTGCTTATTTTTGTAAGAATTTTAAGTCCTTCTAGGTCTGCTCTTGCTGATAAACTATTATTAATCCAATAGGAGCGTTCTAGTTTAATATGGTTTTGTGAATCAGGAATCAATTTAAGTTCATTAGCAAAACCTTGAAAAGAATATCTGTTTCTGTTTTGTAAAAAACGTATAATTTCTTCTTTTTGATATCGATTCGCTTTAGCTTCTAAAAGAGGCTCAGAAAAAGTAATGACCACCCGTTGAAATTTAGATGGGCTTTTCTTCGCAAGATTAACCAGTTTTTGCTCTATTTTTACTGAACAGAAAGCAGGTATTGATACCAACAACATCAATGTCGTTATTAATGATTTCATTTGTTCTCCTTAAACATCCTGTTAATTAACATCCTCAATGAAATTAGAACTAGGCAAAAAGGTTCTGTCAATGCGTGCAAAGTTTTTTTTATAAAAAAAGATGAATATTCAGTTGAGCTATAATTCCCGAATTAATTAATCAGATTAGATGAATATACTAGAGTCAAATTGACTAAAAATTCTGAATGTCACCGATATGAATGAACAGGATTTTATCTAACTAATTGTTTTCTTTAATGTCATGGCAATTAAAAAACTAGCACGGAAAATGCTTATTTATGATTTCGATGTCACGGAGAGAGTCTAAAGACATCAAATTTGGAGGGTACCAAGGATGAGGTCCATGAAAACAATCAATATATTTATTTTAACAGTAATTATTTTATCGGGATGTGCTCAATCCGATCGTGATAAGCCACTTGAGTTTCAAGGAATGATTGCTTCGGTTAATGGAAAAGTGAAAGTTTTATCTAAGACTGAAGAATCAACAGTATGTGCAACTCAATTTTGTGAACCAAATTATATTTATTATGCAAAATTTGGTAGGAAACGACATGAACCAACTCCGCCTGCACCACAACCAGCTCCTGCACCTGCTCCTGTGCCCGTTCCTGTTCCAACAACAACGCCAACACCAAATCCTACAACAACACCTATTCCTTCTCCAACGTTAACTCCCAACCCATTACAGGGAGGCATTCCTGCAGGCGAGACATTGGATTATTCAAAACAAATATTAAAACTGAGTGATGCTTGGAAAATAACTGCTGGAAGCCAACAAGTGATAGTCGCAATTGTAGATACGGGTGTAGACATTAATCATCCAGACTTAAAAAATAATATTTGGGTCAATGAAAAAGAGAAAACTGGAAAGTCGGGAATTGATGATGATGGTAATGGATTTGTTGATGATGTT
>CAZPTV010000348.1:0-2752 GCA_964589335.1 uncultured Bacteriovoracaceae bacterium | reverse complement strand
ACCATAAGCGAGTTCTTCTGTGATAATACAACCATCCAGAACCCCAAGCCCAAGTCCATTACAGTCTTGTGGAATGTGTGTGTTCATTAAGCCCAATTCCCAAGCTTTTTTTGCGATTTCCTTAGGATATTCGCCCGTTTTATCATGATGTTCTGCTTTTGGAATAATTTCTTTAACTGCAAAATCACGTGCCAGTCTTTGCAATTCCTTCTGTTCATCTGAAAGTTCAAATTCAATCATAACACTCTCCCCTTTAAGTTGATAAATTACCTTCTTCGCCCACCATGGCTTCTGATATGGTATACAAAATGATAAATGGTAAAACGATTAAAAATCCCAAATCTCCATATGCTGAATTTGGGCCTGCAGAACTATCGGCTCCGAGCCCAAGCATAAATGGTTGAATGAAAAAGAATAAAACAATAAACCACCACAATCCGCGCGATTGATCATCGATTTGTCTTTGAATAAACTGAAGAAACAAAAAAGCTCCCGCAAAAAATGGAATGACCATTAGTATATTCTTATATTCACCAGCAATTTTAAGCGCACCTTCATCTATAAAACCTAGTGGAATATCTAGATGAAATTTAATTTGATTCCATGGATCGAAAGAAATGGGAAAAACAAAATACAGTGGAATCAACAAAGCCGATACAATGAGACCTGTTTTTACGGCACGAACTCGGGCTCGCATTCCCCAAGTCCAACTAAAAAATAAAGAATAAATGGGTAATAAAACCAAAACATAAAAGAATGAATTGATGTGAAACAATGAAATCTGTTCACGCATTCCATGCCATATTTCGCGAATTTCACCCCGAGGCACAAAGCCTTTCCAAGAAAGAATCTGTGCGATTGCTAAAATAAAAGGAATAGAAAGAAAGAAAACTCGATCTGGATATATAATTTTACTTTCATCATTTTTCATACGAACAATGACAAAAACGATGGCTAAAAGTAGCGCGCGCCAATCAACTAATACCGCAGTAGTAATAAAAATTGAACAGTCTCGGTAATCTTCTTTTTCAAAAAAATAAAGTGCACCTAATAAAAATGCAATTAAAATTCCAATATATCCAAGTGTCATGGCTGCATAAATTAGATACGGATTAAAGGCAAAGATGAGTAAACCAAAACTAATCCACATTGGATTTAATCGATGGTTTCTAGAGTAATGATGGCCCAGTAATACAAAGAAAAATAATCCTATTAAAACAAAAACAGTACCGACGAGTCTTAAATGATTGATGTTTTCAGTAATTTTACCTTTTGTAATTTTACAAATTGCACCCATCAAAATGTAATATCCACTATGAGAAAAATCTTTGAGTTCTTTTACGAGTATTATTTTTGGCGGAAATGTGCTGTTTGCAAAATCACGAATTATTGGATGAATGTTTTTTTCTTGATCTGTAAATTCTTTATGCTGATAAACACCAAAGTACAGCCCGATATAAGCCAACCCGATTAATATCCATATAAAGCTTGGTTTTTCGAACCAATGACGCAATCTTTGCATTCTGTACCTGAATTGCTAGTGTAAACGATAACTTAGCTCAATCAAAGCGTGTAATTTGAAATTATAATTAAAGCTTACTAAAATAGTCAACTTAATGTAAAATCTATAGTTGGGGCAATTGTGAATTGAGGGTGGCAAACGGCAAAGTAAATGGAAATTACTGCCTATTAATACAATGAATAATCGACATTGATTACTCAATGTTTCCCTTCAAAGTCACGAAAGAGTATGTAGGGAGAGTTTGTTTGATTAGAAATTTCAAAGCTTTAACACGGTTTCTGGTTTTAGCCATAAGCCTGGCTTTACTTGGAGGTTGTTTTAACTCCAATGGAAGCAGAGGTGTATCTTCTTTCAAATCTACATCACTCGCTCAAGCCATTTTACCTTCAGGATCATCTGCTGCATTTTCACTCGCAGGAGTCTTTCGTTCCAACCAATCTCCTTCAAGTACTTTAGAAGTCACAACTTCAAATCATGAAATCGGACTTTTTTGTCCGCAAGCAACGATGTGTGCTTGCCGTTTAAGTTGGACAGATAGCGCTGGTGGTTTTCACGAAGTAGAACAACCACTCACCTACGTTGAATCAGATATGGCTCGCTGTCTTTATACATCAGTGACTCCGGGAACTTCTTTTTTTGATGTCAAATTAACCGTCACTGGTGGTGGCACTACATCAGACGCCGTTCGAGTGAACATGGGCGCATTCAGTTCAGGAACTGATCCTAGTCTAGCTTCAAATTACAATTTCATTCAACGCTATATTTGTCGCGATTATATGCGAATTGCAAAAAATCAAAACTCGTCTTTTTATTTAGAAAATACTTTACTTGATCCAAGACTATGGTCGATGGGATACGGAATAGATTTCTACACTTATTCTTTGGGATTAGATTATGGAGCCGTTTACTCATCTGACGGCAATCCAGTTGGATGGGAATGTCCTCCAATACCAAACGACACTTCCTTTGGGCCTGAGTTTGATTTGTCATTATATAGCGTAGATAAAATTGATTTGAACAATCCACTGCTCACAAATGTTGCAACAGGGGACAATACTATTTATCCATCTTCTGATAACTTATTTTTGAATGCCGGCGTATGCATAACCGGTGAAGAAGCGGGATGCGAAAAATATAAACTCAATCGTCATGATTTTTACCTAGCTTCTTTTCGTAGTGGCGCATTTTCTCAACAAATATGTATGATCCACAAAGTAACAAATGTTACAA
>CAZPTV010000347.1:0-2764 GCA_964589335.1 uncultured Bacteriovoracaceae bacterium | reverse complement strand
AGATTTAACATAGAGCTCTTTAACTCCTTCGGCTTCAATTTCATCCAATGTATCACAGCCGATTACGTCTTCTGTATTAAATAGAATTAAGTAACCGTCATGGGTTTTTTTGAAAACTTCAGTCGAACAAAACCAACCAGGAATAAGCAAATCGAGAGGAAGAGGGTAGTATTCTGGTAATTTTAACTCAGCCATATCTTTTGCAGTGACTTTCAGCCATTTTGCCATGCTTTGTAAAATATGTTTGAGTTCCATTTTTGATTCAAAAATAGTTACTTCTGTTTGTGGTGCTTCAGTTTTTCCTTTTATATATAGTGGTATTTCTAAGTGATTTTTATCTAAATATGTAAAAACATCTTTGCCAACATCTGTAGAGTAAGCATCGTTATCAACAAAAATGAGTTCACATTTATTTTGTTTTAAATAATCGACGATTTCTTTAATAGTTGAAACCGTAATGATATCAATTCCCAAATAAACACTTATATTTAGTCCGTAGATTGCTTTGTAATCTGGTCGATGCTCAATGAGGACTGCGGTTTTATTCATATTAAATACTTATATTCATCAATAAATTTTAAAATTTCTGCTACGATATAGGGCTTAGAAAATATTTTCTTACGCGATTCAATGATACTTTCTTAACACGAAAAAGATCTTTGAAAAAATCGCATCAATCTATTTCGTCATCGATATACACAGTTATGAGTTTGTTTTGTTTGTATTTATTTTAAAGGGTAAATAAAGAGGACAAAATCTAACCGTTGCTGTTAATAATGGAATAATTCCGACTGCTCCAAGCCAGTTACCTTTAGAATTCCTGCAACAATGATTGCACTTCCAGCAATATACCTAACCATTCTGTCTGCATTTCCTACATTCGGTGTCATAATATTCTCCTCTGATGTTGTTTAATTATATTCTAACCTTGCTTTATCAAATGCAAATAACATTATTCATTATAATTTGATTTTTTTATTTTCTGGATCAAACAAAGGTTTAATAGACGCACAAGCGGGATAAAGCTTTCCATTAATTTCAACTTCCCACTGGCCTTCTTTAATATATTTTGCATCCACAGGAACGCCTGCTTCGATCATTGCAAGACCAACCGAACCACCTAAAGTGTGACCATATGAAGCAGCGCGAATATATCCCACTTTTTTTCCATTTCGATAAACGACCTCAGCATGAAACATCATCGGGTGTTCATCTTTGCATTGAATTTGAAGAAGTCTACGAGTTAATGGTCCGGAAGCTTTTTGCATTACTGCAGCTTCTTTGCCTAAAAATTCAGTTTTATTTAAATCAACTGCAAATCCAAGTCCTGCTTCAAAAGCATTATCTGTGTTATCGATATCATGGCCGTAATCCCGATATCCTTTCTCCATACGAAGACTTGCTAGTGCTTTGAGTCCAGCGTGACGAAGTCCAAAACTTTTTCCTGCTTCAACAATTTGATCGTAAACATGAGTCGCTTGTTCAGCAGGAATATACAATTCATATCCAAGTTCACCTAAATAAGTAATACGAATGCAAAGGACGCGTGCATAACCGATATCAATTTCTTTTGCTGTTCTAAATGGAAATGCATCGTTGGATAAATCCACGCTTGTTAATTTTTGTAAAAGCTCACGAGACTTGGGCCCTTGTAGGTTTAATTGTCCAAAACCAGAAGTAACGTCGGTAACCATTGCATGTGCATCTTTTGGAAAATTTCTTTTCATCCAAGTTTCAGCATGACGGTGCATAGTATCGGTTACCACAACCATGTATTTTTCATCTTCCAGTTTTGTTATCGTTAAATCAGCTTCGAGTTTGCCTTGTTTATTAAGCCATTGGGTATAGGTGATGAGGCCAGGATCAGTATCGACATTGTTTGCTGAAATCCAATTGAGTGAACGACCAGCATCTTTGCCTTGAACTAAAAACTTTGACATGAATGACATGTCCATAATGATGACGCCATTTCTTGCGGCATCATGTTCTTCTTTCCACCATGGAAACCAGTTTTGTCTCCCCCAGGATAATTTTTCAACTTTAGGTTCATGCCCTTTTGGTGCGTACCAATCAGCGCCTTCCCAACCGCTGACATCTTTAAAATAAGCTCCTGCAGCTGCGAGTCTGTCGTGGAACGGAGATTTTTTTGCACCACGGGCAGTTTGTGGAGACATGGTAGGGTAATGTGCTCTGTAAACCATTCCGAGCATTTCTACAGTACGTTCTGCACGATATTGCGGATTTGCTTGATATCGGTGTAGTCGATCAATGTTCATACCTGTCACATCAACATCGGGTGAACCATTCATGATCCAGTTTGCAACGACGCGTCCCATTCCTCCTCCGGTGAGAATTCCAATAGAATTCAAACCAGCTGCGACAAAATAATTTTTTAATTCAGGCGCTTCACCGACAATTGGACGTAAATCAGGTGTAAAGCTTTCAGGGCCGCAGAAAAATTTTTTAATCCCTAATTTCATCGAAACAGGAACACGCTTCATTGCTTTTTCTAAGTAGGGTCCCATTCGATCCCAATCGGGCGGAATTTCACCGAATGAAAAATCATCAGGTACCCCATTTAGCATCCAAGGAGCACAAAGTGGTTCAAACATTCCGATCATGAGACCGCCAACTTCTTCGCGGTAATAGCCATACGAAGACGGATCTTCGAGGACAGGCATATTGCGGTCAATTCCGTCGAGTTCTTCTGTGATCAGATAATAGTGTTCAGCAGATTGATTCGGAATATTAACTCCCGCCATTG
>CAZPTV010000346.1:0-2767 GCA_964589335.1 uncultured Bacteriovoracaceae bacterium | reverse complement strand
CCAGGAATAACTTGATCCCATTTTAATACCGTATCACCTAAAGTGCTTCCTTCAACTGAATTTGTTAATCCTTCAACTCCAACATTTCCAGATTTTAGTTTATACTTTAACGTTCCCTTCACTCCACTTCCAGAAACTGTACAATCCTGACAATCTATATTTATATTTTTAATATCCTCAAAATCAATTTCACCTGTATTCATTTGAATTTGTAATGGTGAGTGCCAATGAGAAACAGAAAATAATCCCTGTGAAACATTTAAATCAATCTCTGCAGCTTGAGGCAATGTGAGATCAATTTGAAATCTACACTTTAAATCAATTGGAATGTACTCAACTAAAACAAGTCCAACCGAAGAAAGTGAACTCCTAACTTTACAGTTTTCAGGACCTTTAACTTTTTTTACCAAAAGAGTGCCTTTAGATTTTTTTGATTCCGTAGTGGCAACTCTTATCATCGCATGGTTAAAGTTAAATCGAATTTTTTCAAGTGGACCTAAATCTGATTTTTCAATTAGTCCAATTTCAATTGAGGCATTATTTTTTTCATCTTCGTTTATAAACGCTCTTGGATTTTTGAGCACTTGCTCTTCAATGCTAGTCAATAAAACAGGGGTTTGTTGAGGATTATTTGCTTCACCATTTTGTTTGTGAGCACAAGCAGAAAGAATTATACTAATACTAATTAATAATAGGCTAAGTTGTTTAAAATTTTTGGTCATAAATTAATTTAACACTAATTGTAATTCGAAATGATAAAAGAAAAAACCGTTATAATTGAGTACTCAGTTTAGGTTATCAATATAATTTAATAACTTCTTTCTTCTCTCTGTATGCAGAACTGAAAATGCACCTGCATGTAAAGCATCATCAAAAACCCAAAATTCTTTATTTGAATTTAAATTTTTATAAATATCCAATCCATTTTCAAAATCAATAACAGGATCTAAAGCATCATGTATCACCAACGTTTTGATTTGATTTTTTTTAATACTTTTAATAGATGCGTATTCATCAGAAACCAAAATCTGGCCTAGCGGGCTAAATAACCAGGTAATAAAATTTGAAGCTAACTTTTGTTGTGCCACATCTTTATATGACATAAATGTCGAATCTAAAATTAATAGGTCAACTTCATTTGAGGCATGAAATTCTTCTAAAGCTCTTGCAGCTATTATTCCACCTAGGCTTTGTGCAAATACTATAAATTTACTCTTTATATTAATTCTATTTTTATTGTGAAGCTCAAGAGCATATTCAAGAACCGTTCTGGCATCTAAATAGGTTCCTTTTTGAGAGGGTTTTCCGGATGATTGCCCGTAACCTCTATAATCAAAAGTAATTAGTCGATATCCATTTTCTACAAACCAAATTAATGATCGATAATGTGAAGTCATATTTTCAGCATTACCATGAAATTGTAAAATAGTGCCTTTGCAATTCTTTTGGCAGGTTGAGATCGCCCAACCCTGTATCTGTTCTCTATCAGATGTATGTAATATAAACTCATCTTTATTGAATTTATATTCTTTTGGGTCAGAAAATATTTGAGAGCTTGGATGATAAAATAAAGAACTGCATGAGATTTGAGTAAAACAAATTGTAAGAAAAATATATTTTTTCATATAGTATGCTGGAGCTCAATGAGCTCCAGCATAGTAACCAATTATCCTAGCTGTTTGCAAGATACAGCTAATTTTTGATTATTTTTAATTTCACCTTTGATTGCATCTAAGACTTTTACCGCAGACGCACCATTCGGTGAGACTATTTTTTCATAATTTGAGCGAGTCAGTTCACCAATTGCTGGTATTGAGTTTTCCTCACATCCCATCATTGATGCTAATGTATCTAATGTTTCTCCACTACCCCGAGCCATATCAGAAATTAAATGTTGATAATTCGCTTCAGCATAAATGATTTGTTCTTTTTCATTTTTAACTAAACCATGCGCAGTACAGTTGGATGTCCCTGATGTGATTCCAAATGTCTGAGAAGCAAATGTTCCATTCGTTGTTACAGCAAATAATTGCATCAATTTTGTATTTGATTTGATAATCAAGCTACCTAAACCACAACCTGCATCACCTGCTGCATATACAAAATTGCAAGACATTAGAAATGCAAAACTAAAAATAATTTTTTTCATTTTTTCTCCCTCATTCTAAATTTAAAATACATGTTCATTATCTACTGAAGAAGAAAATCCGTCCAGAATCAATTCGCTGTGAATAACCAGTTACTAATGATTTTCACTTGGTTGAGTTCTAGATGCTTTTACAGCTAAGTCTACTAACTTATATAATGGTGAACCGCTTTGAGCAGAGCGTATCGCTGCACTTCTTACATTAACTGGAAGTTCCTTTTTCAAGTCTGAATTAGGATCAAAATCTAAATCAATATCACCCACTGTACTAGCTTCTGAGTTCAATTCAGGAACCCATAAAAAATCAGGATGATAAATTGTATACCATTCACCACCAATAATATTTTGTTGAGCATCTAATTCTAGATCGTATCTATAATTCACTGTTCTTAGATTTTCAAACAATGCACTTTCGTTGTCCATTTGTACTGGAGATTTTTCAACAACATAAGTAACAGTCATATTAATACCGACAACATATTTTGATTTTGGTGATCGATATTTCTTAAATTTATCTATTGTAAATTGTTCAATAGGTATTATTGCGGAATCAATTATATCAGATGATTGTAGCTCTTGAGGATTAAAATAAGAATACTGATAACCATAAACGGGTTGATT
>CAZPTV010000345.1:0-2803 GCA_964589335.1 uncultured Bacteriovoracaceae bacterium | reverse complement strand
GTGAGCCTGTTTCTGGTCTTGTTTTTAAGATTATGACAGACCCATTTGTGGGGCAATTAACTTATATTCGATTATATTCTGGAAAAATTTCTACTGGCATGAGTATTTTTAATCCCATTAAAGATAAAAGAGAAAGAATTGGTCGATTGTTATTAATGCATGCAAATAAAAGAGAAGAAATTAATGAAGTAAATGCTGGAAATATTGTAGCTGCAGTTGGACTTAGATTTAGTACAACTGGCGATACTTTGTGTGATGAAAAACATCCAATTATTCTTGAGAATATGGATTTTCCAGAACCTGTAATTTCAATCGCAATTGAACCCAAAACAAAAGCTGACCAAGAAAAACTCGCATCTTCTTTACAAAGACTTGCAATGGAAGATCCTTCATTTCGTGTCAAAATTGACGAAGAATCTGGACAAACAATTATTTCAGGTATGGGAGAATTGCATTTAGAAATTATTGTAGATCGAATGCTGCGTGAATTTAAAGTTTCAGCAAATGTTGGATCTCCTCAGGTTGCATATAAAGAAACGATTTCTTGCAGATCAAAAGCAGAAGGTAAATTTATTCGACAAACAGGCGGTAAAGGGCAATACGGCCATTGTTGGTTAGAGCTAGAGCCTCTAGAGCGAGGTAAAGGATTTTTATTTGAAAACAAAATATCTGAAGGTGTGATACCTAAAGAGTTTATTTCATCAGTAGAAAAGGGAGTTAAAGATTCTCTGTCTAGTGGGATGTATTCTGGATTTCCCGTTGTAGATGTAAAAGTTGCGTTAGTTGACGGTTCATTTCATGATACCGATTCAACGGATATTGCATTCAGAATTGCAGCATCGATGGCGTTCAAAGAGGCAGCTAAGTCGGCAAAGCCAATTCTCTTAGAGCCAATTATGTCGTGTGAGGTGATTTGTCCTGAAGAATATATGGGTGAAATCATAGGAGATTTAAATTCTAGAAGGGGTAAAATCCTTTCAATGACGCCTCGCAATAACATTCAGACCATTAAGGCATTTGTCCCTCTATCTCAAATGTTTGGTTATTCTACGCAAGTAAGATCTTTAAGTCAGGGCAGAGCCAGTTATACGATGGAACCATCTCATTACGATGTGATAAGTTCTTCTTTAGCTGAAAAAATTGTTAATCGAATGGGTTACTGATGTTTTTCGAATTGACATAAATGCATTCCCTTAATAAAACGCATAGTCCTTATATTTAAAAGAGGGTATCCATGGAACATAAAATTCGAATTAAATTAAAAGCATTTGATTTCAAAGTGCTTGATCAATCGGTGTGGGAAATTGTAAATACAGCTAAACGTACAGGCGCTAAGGTACGTGGCCCAATTCCACTTCCCACGGTCATTAATAAATATTGTGTATTGCGTTCGCCACATGTGGACAAAAAATCACGAGAACAATTTGAAATCAGAACTCATAAGAGACTGATTGATATTTTGGAACCAACCCAACAAACAGTAGATAGTTTGATGAAATTAGATTTATCTGCAGGTGTTGACGTTGAGATTAAATCATAGTAATTACCAAGCACCGTTTTAATTTCATTTAGTAAATCTAAATGAAAATCCAGTATAAATCTGGTTACGGATGCATCCTGCTAACTTAGAGTTTGCCAGGTGATGCTGTAGCAAGAGTTCTTTTTAGAGCCCAAGTTATAGTGAAATTATAAAAACTTAATTAAGTTTTTTTGTATTTTTTTGAAATGAGGGAATGGGAATGAGTGAACAAACAGAAAGCACAAACAACAAACAAAGCACTACCTCAAGTGGAATTGTGTTGAATGGTGAACGTGCAGGAATTTTAGGAGTTAAAGCTGGAATGACTCAAATTTACAGCCAAGACGGTGATATGATTCCCGTTACTGTAATCGATTTGCAAGACTCAGTTGTAACTCAAGTTAAGTCTAAAACAAAAGAGGGTTATAATGCGGTTCAAGTTGGATTTCTTCCTAAGAAAAACCAACGTGTAAATAAAGCTGAAAGAGGGCATTTTAAAAAATCTAGCAAACCTGGGTTTTATCATGTTCAAGAATTTAGAGTAGACTCGGTTGATGGTTTCTCTGAAGGTGCAGTTTTATTGCCAGATTTTGTTAAAGAAGGCGAGCTAGTTGATGTAACTGGAACTAGTAAAGGTAAAGGCTTTCAGGGTGGCATGAAACGTTACAATATGTCCGGTGGTTTTAAAACGCACGGGAACTCTGTCTCGCATAGAAGTCTAGGTTCAATTGGTAATCGAGCAGATCCAGGAAAGTGTTTTAAAAATAAAAAAATGCCTGGTCATATGGGAGCAGAAAGAACAACTACACAAAACTTACGTGTAGTAAAAATTGATTCTGATAAGAAAATTATTTTACTAAAAGGTTCAATTCCTGGTCGTACGAATGATGTTGTAATGATTCGTAAAGCGATCAAGAAGTAATAGGTGGATAAATTATGGCAAAAATAGATGTCGTTAATTTAAAAAATGAGAAATCAGGGTCTGTTGATTTGGCAGATTCTGTTTTTGGACAAAAAGTAAATCAGCCCTTGGTTTTACAGGTAATTAAGGCTCAGTTAGCGGGCATGAGACAAGGAACAGCTGCCTCAAAAACAAAGGCTGAAGTTCGTGGCGGTGGAAAAAAACCATTTCGTCAAAAAGGAACTGGTAACTCTAGGCAAGGTTCTAGCAGAAGCCCTTTGATGCCAGGAGGAGGAAGTGCTCACGGACCTCAACCGAGAAGTTATCATCAAGATACACCTAAAAAGATGGTAAAGGCTGCTTTACGATGTGTTTTATCTGAT
>CAZPTV010000344.1:0-2807 GCA_964589335.1 uncultured Bacteriovoracaceae bacterium | reverse complement strand
GATGTTCTTTAGTCAAAAGAGTGCATGCGCCATAGCTTCCCCAATAAGTAACAATAGTAGCAAACGGTACAAAGTGTAACTTATACTCTGTCAAGTCCCAGGTTTCGCCTGTTTGCTTGTCACCTTTTGGTTGAAACGAAACAGGGATTGCAAAGTTTAATGTGTTCACATCATCAAGATGCATTTTAGCGAGCATTTGATCTCCAAATTTAACACGAAGTTTTTTATAGAGATCTGCAAACCATTTTGAAAGTGGACGATGATCACCTAGATCATCTGCAAAATATAAAAATTCGTAAGCAAATTGTTCTTGCCATTCTTTACGAACTTGATCTGCATCAGCCTTGTATCCATAAATTTCTAAAGCATACGCAGCAGTTTCAACCATGAAATCCATTGCATGCTGTGTTCTATGACCCATCTCAAGTTTTTCAAAGTCATTGATTGTGCCTTTGTGAAATCCAATTGCAGTGTTTAGATTATCTTGAAGACCAGCAAAGCTATTAAAGTTAATTAAAAAACTTGCAGTGATTAATAAGAAAACTGATTTAACGAAATTCATTTCAAATCTCCCTCTCCATGGAAAACGCTCATCCTGAGCAATATTTATATTTCTGATAATTGAATTCTAACGGGAACGAGATAATTTGCAAATTGCAAATTGAGTTCATCGTCTCAATTGCAAGGAGAGTAAGATCTCTTGCATTTCATCCGCTTTTCGTCGGGTAATTGGTAGTTTTTCTACATAACGGTAAACGATATTTTGATTCTGATCGACAATTACGTTTGCTCGGCTTACCGCACCAAACATCCATTTAGAGCCACATTTGTATTCCTTAGCGACCACATTTTCAGGATCAGAGAGAAGTGGAAATTGAAAACCATACTGCTTTTTAAATGCAGCATGTTCTTCGGGTGTATTTTTACTAATTCCAATAATTTGTATTCCTAATTTAATAAAATGATCAAAGTGGTCACGATACTCACAAAGTTGCTTTGTACACACAGGTGTAAAGTCACCTGGATAAAATACCAGCAATAGCGGTCCAGACGTTAAGAGCACACTGAGTGATACTGGATTGCCATTTTCATTTAATAATTCAAAGTAGGGTGCTTTTTCTTTTGTAAAATTCATCATTAAATTTTCTTTTAAAATTTTGAATTCTGCAAGATACTCTTAAGTAATGAATTTTTTAGAAATAACGCACACCCCTTTTGGAATGCTAGTCGTATTGTTCGCATGCCATTATATTGTTGATTTTGCGCTACAAAATGAGTGGGTTGCAGTGAATAAAAGCCGGCATTCAAAAAGAAAATCGACAGATGATCAAGGGCTTCCCATATCGTTTTTGTGGCCGCATCTTTTAACTGCGCATAGTTTTCAGCATGGTTTTTTTGTAATGATGTTTACGCAAAACCTCAAAATAGGAGTTGCCGAAATTATTTCGCATTGGATTACAGATTATGGAAAATGCGAAGGTTGGTTTGGATTTCATGTTGATCAAATAATACATCTCGTTACAAAAGTCCTTTGGGTTGCGATATTATTCAATTATATCTAATAGTTATCTATTTTGACTCCTAATAACATAAGTGGTATGAAGCTCGTGGTAAGTTTTGATCAACATCTTTTTAAAGGGGTTTTTACAATGAAATCTATGACAACTCTGATTCTATTATTCGTTTCTTTTTCTATTCCTCAAAGTCTTTTTGCGGCTGAGAATTATGATTCTGCTTTGAAGATCATTGAAAATTATTCAGATAATAAACTAGAAAAAATAATGAAAAATGCAAAAGGGATTATTGCAGAGAGTGATCATAATAAGAATAAACCAGAAATTCCTTGGGCAACCTTAGATCCGAAAAAAAATGGTGTAGAGGGTACTTCTACAGAGATTGCATATAAAGAATTTAAATTAAGACATTTATTTGGCCGTTTAAAAAAAGACGTTGTTGTCGCAGTAATTGACTCAGGCGTGGATATTCATCACGAAGATTTAAAAGAAAAAATTTGGACCAACAAAGAAGAAGAAAAAGGACTGCCAGGTGTCGATGATGACGGCAATGGATATATTGATGATGTTCATGGTTGGAATTTTTTAGGTTCTAAAGATGGAAAAAATATAAAATCAAGCACGCTTGAAGTCACAAGAGAGTATGTAAAATATAAAAAGAAAAAAGAAACATCTGGTCTTACCCCTGAAGAAGAAATTTACTTTGAAAAAGTAAGAACCGATTACTTAACAAGCAAGAATGATAATTTCATGAATCTTTTAAATTTTAAGGAATTACAAGTTCGTATGAATCGTGCAATTGAAGTTTTAAAGGCCGCAGGTTTAAAAGAAGAAACTTTAGTTGCTGTTCAGGCAATTCAATCAGCAGATCCAGAAGTATTAAAAGCAAAGGAATTTGCTGTTTCAATGCTCAGTAAAAAACGCCCGTTAACGACTGCTCGTTTGAATACACTTGTAGAACGATTTCAATCTGGCGAAGATTATTATTATAACACACAATTTGACTCATCGACGATCGTTGGTGATGATCCAAATAATTTAAAAGAAATCGGTTATGGTAACCCAGATGTTGTGGCAGTAAAAGATGCACATGGAACACATGTTTCTGGAATCATCGCCGCACAAAGAAAAAATGATTTAGGCATTTATGGTCAAGCAAGACATGTTAAAATTATGCCAATTCGAGCAGTTCCAGATGGCGATGAGAGAGATAAAGATGTAGCGAATGCAGTTCGATATGCAGTTGATAATGGTGCAGATATTATCAATATGAGCTTTGGAAAGGCATATTCG
>CAZPTV010000343.1:0-2808 GCA_964589335.1 uncultured Bacteriovoracaceae bacterium | reverse complement strand
TTTTAGCCTCGAGCATTGCTTTTTCTGAGAATTCCATTGGCCATTGTGCACGTGTAACCACAGCAAAAGTATCTAGTTTCGGTGCAAGCTTTTGACCAAAGGTTTTAATAATTTTACCTTCGATACTTGGTTCGTATTTAATAACCTCTACAAGTACCTTGTCCCCATTCTTCAAGCCTTCAATATTGGGTCTTTCTTTGATTCGCACTTCAACACGAGATCCCTTTTCTTCAAAACTAACTCTACGCTCTCCTGTTTCTGTTTCATAAGTTCCGATAAAAGATTTCAGAGTACGATTTACAATTTCAATTTTTATAATTTCTTTTGATTTTGGATTCAACCAAGCCTTAATATGATCACCGCTCACAAGTGGGGATGCTAAATTAGGTGGTATAAAAATATCTTCAGGTTTATGTAATAAAAAACCAAATCCACGTTGGTTCTTTTGAACTTCTCCATGAACGATTACACTCAGTTGTGAGTTTAATTTTATTTTCTGATGTTTCTCTTTTTTTGAGCCTTTTTCAAAAAATCTTTCTTTTTTAGAAAATTTCTTCGAGGGTTTGAATTTCGATTCTGTATATTTTTCTTCTTTATTTTCTTTTCTGTTTTCTGAGTAGTAATCGGTTCTATTCTCTTTTTTGTACTCTTTTTTGTATTCTTTTTTATAATCGCTTTTGAATTCTTTTCTATTTTCTTTTCTATCTACTTTTCTGATTTCTTTTTCTCTAGACCGCGGCTCTTCCGTTTCGATTGCGGCACCTGCATTAATCAGTTTATATTTCATGAACTGCGATGTTTTTTTCTTCATTATAAGCTTAAACGAGTATAACGACAAATCGCATAAATTCAAACCTCGTTTTTAGGTAGAATCGATGAGTAGTCCAGATGAATGAGTGGTTTAATCTGCTATTTTACTTTGTGTTTTGTAGATCAGTCTCTTTTGTCCAAAAACTGATATTTGAAGAAATTGTTTTAAGAATTTGCTTAGGAGAAGCTGAATCATCCTGACAAAAAGCTAAATCAGTATCTGACTTAACCATGACTTCAGCAAACATCTGCTTGTCTTCGATTGGATGATATCCCTTATTTTTCAATTCACGATTTAAGCTTTTAAAAATTCGATCAAACTCAATCGCTGCAGTTTGGTCTGTTGAAAAAACACCGCCGATATTTTTTTCAAATTCACTTTCACCTTTTTTATATGCGACATCTAGACTGATTGCACGAATCTGACTTTCTGAATATTGCTTTTGATCAGCTAGAAAATAAGCATATGAAAGCGATTTAATCACAGTATTCATTTGTTGGGCACGCTGTAAGTCTTTACCAGATTTTTCTTTCATCCCATCAAATGCAAAATTTGCTTCTGGAAACATCATCGTCGTTGCTATTAAAGCTGGCTTTGTCATTTCGTTTACTGGTACGCCCACTAACTTCCACTTTTCAGTAAACTTATTTAAACAGGACTTTCTTGAGTCTTTAATTTCAGTACGACCTTCAATTTTTTTAATAAATGTTACTGAATTGAAATTTTCATTGCCGTATAATGCATCAAGATTATCGGTTTCAAGACTTGATATTTTTCTATGATTTTGTTCTGACTTAGTATGTGTACATGCAATCAAAAAAACTGTAGTTAGAAAAAGTATTCCAAAATTTTTTGCAAAAACTCTCATCGTTGCCTCATTTTCTTAGTTATGGTTATTCAGTACCATATTTAGTTAAGTATGCCTAAAAATTATCCGGGTTCAATCGGCAAAAAAGGGTTGAAATTCAATTCCACCACGCGCCGTAACTACTTGTAATTATTGTTTTAATTTCAGGGACAATTCAATCTCAAATCGAGCAACTGTTTCTGGCTTTCCAGACTTACGAGTTTCAGCAATTAACGGAATCATTAAATTATGCCGTTCAGTCGATTCTGAAACTTTTTTTACAAACGCTGCGATTTCCTTTCCGTATTCGCAAACAAAATAGACGTCTGAATCAGGACGCTTTTCAAAATCAGCCTTATACGATTTAAATACAAGTGAAATTTTCTTTTTCGATTTTTGAATTAAATCCCAGGCAATCAATCCACCCGCAACATCAGCTCCAACACAAAGAGATCCAAAATACATTGTACCCAAATGATTGCGAGTGCGATAATTGAGCGGAATTCGAATAATACATCGTTCATTTGTCATTTCTTCGACATCCGCACCAGTAAAGAAAATCATCGGAATTTTACTTAATGAAAATGCTTTTAACATTAATGTCTGTTTGTTTAGTTTCATCGTTGCACCTTGATTTTGATTGTGCCATTTTTCTGAGTACAAACTCAAGATCGAAAAAGGAGTATCTCATGTTAAAAAATTCAGACTGGCTTCTAAATGCATCTACTGCTCCAGGTTACCAAAAAAATGAAATTACCTCTCATATTGAAAAATCCGGCCAAATCCACCATACCGAGTATTTGTTTTTCAACATTCCAAAGAGATACGCACTCGTGAATATTACTGACCATGTTGAAAAAGTACTTGAACGATCTAAAATTACAGACGGATTTTGCATGGTCTCAGCCATGCATATTACAGCGGGAATCTATATAAATGACGCTGAATCTGGCTTACTTAGCGATATTTCTGAGTGGATTGAAAATCTCGCACCATACGGAAAAAATTATCGTCATCACCAAACCGGCGAAGACAATGGGGACTCTCATTTAAAATCTTACCTCACAAACCATAATATTATGGTGCCCATTACAAATATGAAATTTGATTTCGGAACCTGGCAGCAAATTTTTTATGCCGAGTTTGACGG
>CAZPTV010000342.1:0-2811 GCA_964589335.1 uncultured Bacteriovoracaceae bacterium | reverse complement strand
GTTTAGTGCAACTAAGCAAAGATTCCCTCCGGATTTTAATGCGGTTACAACAAAATACTCAAAAAAAATAGAAAAAAAATACTTTAATAATATTATTACCGCAAAATTATATTATAAAATTGAGAGAATCAGACAATTTGATGTTTATTTTAATAATATTAAATCAGATATTGATAATCAGACGCTTCTTATTGGAAGCTTGAATCCATCGATTGGCGTTGATACTCGCGACAATCCATTTACGACAACACGTGGGCAAGTATCTACGCTTGCATTTGAATATGCGGATCCTTTTTTAGTTTATCAAAATGCTGAAAATGGTTTTACAGCTGGTTACTATAAATGGGTTGCAAGTTCGCATTGGTACTTTCCTTTAACGAAGGACATCACATGGGCAAACGTTTTTTCAGGCGGATTTGAACGTTCGAATATTATTAATCGTGCAATTCCACTGATAAAGTTATTTCGTTTAGGAGGATATGCTAGTGTCCGTGGATTTTCTGAAGATACAATTAATGCAGATACGATTGCAATTAAAGGTAATCTATCATTTTTAAATTTTAGGACACAGTTTGACCTGCCGTTTATTGGAGACTTAAAGTTGTCACCCTTTCTAGACGCAGGAAATGTATATGTCGATTCAGTCTTTAATGAAGATCCACGATTAGGCTACGGCGTAGGGCTGCATTATATGACTCCAATTGGCCCAATTAATTTTGATTATGGAATAAAAATTAAACGCAGAGAAAAAGAAGATCCATATCAGATTCATTTTTCAATCGGTTTTATTTAAGCATTTTTTGCAGCAAGTGATAAAAATTCAAAAACTAAAGCAGAAGCTAATAATGAAGTAATTTCTGCGTGATCATAGGGAGGCGATACTTCTACTACATCGTATCCAATAAATTCTATGTCAGATAATTTTCTAATAATTTGAAGCGCGCGTAGACTTGATGGTCCGCCAACCACAGGAGTACCTGTGCCCGGCGCAAACGCAGGATCAATCCCATCGACATCAAAAGTTAAATAAAATGGTAAGCGTTTTCCTGCTTCTTTGATCTTTTTAATGAACTCTTCCAATTTAATATCGTTCAACATGTGTTCTGCAGACAGTTGCTGGATTCCTTGCTTGGTATCCCAATCTGTTTGAGCTTTTGAGGTTAACGGTCCACGAATACCAAGCTGGAATATATTTTTTCCTTCTAAAACTCCGTCTTCAATTAATCGTCGGACAGGTGTTCCGTGGTGGTATTTTTCACCCCACGCCTGATGCCCCGTGTCTGAGTGTGCATCAAATTGTATTAATCCAAATTTTCCATGAATCTTTTTTAGACTCTTTAAAATTGGAAATAAGATTGAATGATCTCCACCCAAACAAATTGGAATGACCCCTGCTTTTCCAAGCTTTAAGATTTGTTTTTCAATCGATAGAAAGCTTTTTTGAATATTTAGTGGATTAATGGGAACGTCACCGTAGTCAATAACGCTTAATTCACTATAGATATTAATATCTTGAGATGGATTATAGTTTCTGTTTAAAGAAGAAGCATTCCTTATTGCGCGGGGCGCAAATCTGGCGCCTGGTCGATAAGTGGTACCTCCGTCAAAAGGTACACCTAAAATTGCGACATCAACTGACTTCAAATCTTGAGTGTGTGGAAGTCTCGAGAACGTTGCTATATCAGCGAATCGGGGTGAAGTGAGAGGATCTTTTGGGGAGTGTTTTTTTGTGCTTTGCATATCTTGGGATTTTAAAGGAAAATCCCGTTGACTTCAACACCTGGGACAGGTATTTCAAACGTCCTATGTCTACATTTAAAACGTTTCAAGAGAAGAATATTAATCAAAATAAAAAAGAATGGTTTTTGTTTGATGCAAAAGACCAAGTCGTTGGAAGATTGGCTACACAAATTGCCAACGTTCTTACGGGTAAACATAAGCCAAACTTTACACGTCACGTGGATTCAGGTGATTTCGCTATTGTAATCAATGCAGATAAGGTGAAATTTACTGGAAATAAATGGGATGCTAAAATGTATTATGACCACACTGGTTTCGTAAGTGGTCTTAAAGAAAAAACAGCAAAAGACATGCTCAATCGTTGCCCAGAAGAGATTTTAAAAAGAGCCGTTTGGGGAATGATTAACAAAACAATTTTAGGTGGCGAACAACTTGGAAAATTAAAGTTGTATACAACTGAAACTCATCCGCATAAGGCACAAAACCCAAAGGCGTATGTACTTCCTGTTCGTAAGTATAAAAAACAAAGTTCAAAAAAATAATTTTTAAAAATATATAACGGAGCAAAGATAAAAAATGGAAAAAGTATTTCACGCAGTTGGAAGAAGAAAAACAGCAATCGCAAGAGTCTATATGAAAGACGGCGACGGTAAAATTACTGTAAATGGACGTGGCTTCGAAGATTATTTTAAACGTGCAACATCAAGAATGGTTGTTATGCAACCGTTTAGCCTTGTGAACAAGGTTGGTCGTTTTGATATGCAAGTTAATGTTAAAGGCAGTGGCCCTTCTGCTCAAGCAGACGCTACTAAACATGCAATTTCCCGTGCTTTACTGAAGTATGATGAGACTTTGAAAGCAATGCTTCGTAAGGCTGGTTTTCTTACACGTGATGATCGTAAGGTTGAGCGTAAGAAATATGGTATGTCAGGCGCTCGCAAGCGATACCAATTCTCCAAAAGATAATTTTATTTCCGATAACCTTCAAAGCTCTTTGTCGGCTTGTCGTTCAACGTTCAGACGTATTTTTGTGTACGTCTCACGTCTTCACGACATCGCCTCCTCGATCTT
>CAZPTV010000341.1:0-2817 GCA_964589335.1 uncultured Bacteriovoracaceae bacterium | reverse complement strand
CTTCTGGTGAAATATGTTTTTCAAATGATGGAAAAGGCAATCCACTCATCACTTTGGATCTACTTTTAAATACAGCGAGTGAAAAATGGTCAATTATTTTAAGTAAAGACCCAGAATTTTACCGCAATGAACCAAACACAAATAAAGAACTCACATTAGACGAATATTTAGATCTCGTAAACAAACAGAGCTTTGACTCTAGGATTGAATTTGAAAAGCTAAGACAAGCGCGGTTAATGGCCCAAAATGCGAGTATGAATTTATTACCACATTTTAATTTAATGTTTGGAGTTAATTTTATAACCGGTGGTGCAAGTTCACTGAGTCCACTAAATTTATTTCGATCTATTGGAAATCTGGCTCCATTTCTAATACCTGGTAATTGGCTCAGAGCTTCTGAACAACAAGAGTGGGCAGAATCTGAAGCCCAGACGCAAATATTATTACGTGCAAATACACTACAAAATTCTGAAGCATTAGTTTATGCAAACTTTAGAAGCAGAGCTTTATTAGAGTCATTATTAAAACAAATAGAAGTTGTTTCTAAAATGCGAGATCAGGTAAAGGCAAGAGAACAAGTTGGGCTAATGGCTGTAGGATCTTCAGATCAACTTGAAGTAATGATATTGAATTTAACACAAACAAATCTAACTCTTGAAGCAGCAATCAAAGAAGAGCAGCGAGCATTGTCTTTGGCCGCTGGTTTAGATTCTAATATTGTAATAAATATTAAAGGATTGAATTCGCTTTTAAATCCAGAATTAATTCCTTCAATAGAAAAACTAACTCCTGAGTATAAAAGTGATTTCGTTACTTCGGTTACGATTCGCGCACCTGAATTAAAACAAATGGACGATATTATTGAGGCGGCACGTTTAGCAAAAAAACAAAGAATTTGGAATTGGTTAGATCCGGCATCAGACCCAAGTGGTTCGATAGGATTTGGTTTACCTTCTTATTTGAAAATTGGATCTGAAAATGTTCAAATTGCTAAACTACAAAAGCAGCAACAATCTGAAATAATTAAGAGAAATGCTGAATCAACTTTTGATTATTTGATTGCTCAATTTGAAAGCATTCAGTTAAACGAGAAATCTCATTTAATTAATAAAAATAGAGTGGACCGGTTAAATCAACAATTTTATGTGGGAATGGCAATTTCAATGTTTGATTTAGTAACTGCTTTACAAGATTTATATCGAGATGAAGTAACATTATTGAATTCAAAATATACATTTCTAGTTACAGATACTAAAGTAAAGCGATTATTAATGATGGGCCGATATTCAGATGTCGCTTCTTCAACAAAGAAATAAAATGAGTAGAAATCTCAATCAACCTCTTGCAGTGGTCAGTGGTGCCTCGAGTGGGATAGGTGCTGCAATATGCGTTTTGCTTGCGAAAAATGGATGGCAAGTAATGATGCTTGCACGAAATAAAGAAATGCTACATAAAATACAGTCTCAAATGCCAGAAGGTTCAAGTGAAGTATATTCTGTTGATGTTTCAAATGGAGATGCATTGATTGAAGTGTCTAACAATATTTTAGATAAATATAAAACTCCAGATGTTGTAATTAATGGAGCTGGAGCTGGAGTGTGGAAATTTATTGAAGAGACAAGTCCAACTGAAGCACGTCATATGATGGATGCTCCGTATTTTTCTGCATTTAATCTTACGCATGCTTTTATGAAGCCGATGTTAAAACAAAAAAAAGGATTAATTATTCATATTAACTCACCGGTATCGAATCTCGGTTGGCCGGGAGCAACGGGGTATATGGCGGCTAGATGGGCTTTGAGAGGATTACACCAGTCACTTTGTTTAGACTTAGCAGGTACGGGTGTGCAGAGTTGTGAAGTTGTTTTTGCAAAAGTTAAAAGTGGTTACTTTATTAATAATCCAGGCTCTGAAGAACATTTACCTGGAATTGCTCAATTAGTACCTGAGTTAACTCCAGAGCAATGTGCTGAAGTAATTTATAAATTGATACAAAATCCAAAATCCAGTTTTATTTATCCATTTATGTTGCGTGTGTTTTATTTATTGAATTATTTTTTCCCAGGTTTAGTTCGATTATTAGCAATTCGAACCGGCAGAAGACATTAGTTTAAATGAGAAACTAACGATATTCTTTTAATGCAAAATACCACATGCTCGAGAGGCATCTGATTTATACAGCGCACCTGTAAGAGCATTTGAAGGTGACCTTGACTAATTTCCCAACGAGTAAAATAAGCACCAGGTAAAAATGATCGGAATCCTCTTTTTTTAAGTAGAATTTTACTTGCGTTTTCGATGTCAGACTCTTGATTAACAATTCCACAACCTAATACAGTTTCGTTAGGTTCAACGCTTGCGGGTGAATAAAATTCTGCTTGATTAAAAAGAGTGCAATGGTTTTGTTGGAAAGTTGCTAATATTTCAGTTTGTAGTTCAGATTCAGTTTCTGTAAAAGCATAAGATAATTGATTTAAAAAAATGCTGCAAATTAATAACCTACAAAATAATAAAAATATATTCATAATAATTTAATATAATTAAAATTAAATAAACACAAATACATTCGAGAAGTTGATTATTTAGGTTCGACAACAAATGCAAAAGTATCACTATGTGATTTGTCTTTAATTTTTAACTTTAATGTAATTCGATGTGTTTTAGGAAGTGTCGCTTCAATTATCCAATAAGTATCAGCAGGAATTACTTTTGCAGTAATATTTGGTTTCCTTGGAATTTCGAAGGTAGCAGTTGCTTCAATACCTGCAACAGAGGCAGGTATTGAATTGTGATCATATAGATAAATTGTCCCGCCAC
>CAZPTV010000340.1:0-2818 GCA_964589335.1 uncultured Bacteriovoracaceae bacterium | reverse complement strand
CTAGCATTCTTCCGGAGCGAGAATAATCGACCATCACTAATATGGTTTCGTGAAAAACTAGAATATTAGATAAGATGAAAAGATACCAACCATACCAACGTATACGAAGTAATCCGTAGCCTGCCCAAATTGCAAAAGCACTTACAATCCAAAAATATGGACGCAAAGTAATTTTTAGAACAGCTTGAGAATTTAAATGCATAAACAAAATGCAGTAGGTGATAAAGGTTATAGGATAAGACATCCAAAATTTAGCGCAAAGACTGAGCGTTTTTGAAATAATAACTGTTTGAGTGGAGTTTTCCCTATCGGGGAGTGCATTCATTTCCGCATTTTCCTATTACTTAAAGCTAGCATGTAAATGACACATAAATAATAGAGAAGACAATGCTAGGAAATGATTTCCTATACAGTAAAATGTTAACAAAAATTAATAATATCAATAAATATCTAATAATAACATATACTTAAAAAAACATATTTTTGTATCTATTTTTTAACGCGAAGCATATAATCTATTTATCATGCGATGTAGAGAGAACTAGAAATCAGGGTTTTTAGCTCGCTTCATCAATAACAAAGACAACTAGGGAGGTTCTTCATGACCAATCGCAAGAGCTATGTTCTTAACCGCAAAGTTTTAGAAATGCTTAGTATGGTTTGGTTAGATATTCGAAAATTAGAAAAGGAAAGCCTCATGCTTCGCGAAGGACATGAGCGGGCTCCCCCAAAATAAATTTTAATTACCAACGGATGGAACATTAGATTCATGGATGGGTCAGTATTCTAAAAAAATTAAATAGCTTTAAATTGAAGCGGTAAAACGCTGAAAAAGATCATCAAGTGATCTAAAACCAAGATTAAATTTTCAAAGCGCTAAGAAAAAATATACCTTAGGCATAGAAAAAAAATAGAAAAGCCCGGAGTGTCCCTCCGGGCTTTCTTTATTTTGTGATTAATAATTATTAGTTTTGTTCTTTATAAGTACATTCTAAAGTTTGTGACCCACCACTTTGATCACAATTGATCACTGTAGGAGCTGAAAAACTACCAAGTGTAATAGCATTTCTTGGAATCATAACATTCACAACACACTGATCAGAAGGATAAAATCTGCCAAAATCTTTAGTATCGACTAGATGTGAAAGATTAAATTTTACATGATCTTTGTATTTTCGAGGGTTATAGTTTTTTTCTGCGGTTAGATATTTTGCTTTACCTTCGATTGATCCATATTGAGCATCACTTCCAGACGCTACTGCTGTAGTATCAAAAAGTGTTGCATCATTCCCGTCGCCAATCACCAAGGTTCTTGCTGTTAATACTAGATATAGGCTGGCATTTGCTTTACTCTTGCAAACAAGTTCATTTTTTCTATTGGTTGGGTTCGCGTCAGCTACAGGGGCAGAGGCAGGACTTGTTGGAGTGCTGCGAACTTCTTTGATAGAAGAATCTAAGCTGTATAACTTGCTTTCATTCCCATTCTGATCAAATTCAGTAATAATAAAAAACGCTACCCAACGACTTTCGCATGTTCGCTTACGATTATCGGTTAGGAGTACAGCTTCATCCGCATCTGCATCTTGTTCATACTTTTCAGTTCCGCATGTATCTAAACCATTGCTTACAAGTTTGTATGAACGTTTATTGGGTCTAACCAAAATTTCACATCCACCACTTACTTTGTTTTCTAATTCGAGATACGCAATACCGTCGCCAACAGTAAGTTTGGCAGAAGTGTGTTTGTCGCATCCACGTTCTGGAGTCGCACCAGGAGTAGGATAAAGTTTGAAATTTAATACCGTATCCGCATTTACAGAAAATGCGAACAATAGACCTAATATAATAGTTTTCATTAAAGATTCCTCTCGTTTAAAGTTATAAAAATAATGCATTGCAAATAACGCAATACAGCTAACGCTGTCAACCAAAAATTAAACATATTGCCAAAGCGGCGCGTCAAATCATAGAAGCATTAAATCTTATGTCTAAAAACAGCATTAACGGCAATTCATTTGATGGATTTTCAAAATTAAAGCTTTCTGAGCGATTTAATGTTCTTAGAAAGGCTACCAAACTTAATGAGTTAGAGATTCAAACCTTACAAGGAGTTCAAGGTTTAAGCTTAGAACAATCAGAAGTTTTTGTGGAAAATGTAATTGGTGTATTCCAACTTCCGTTAGGATTAGCTACAAATTTTTTAATTGATGGTAAACAAAAAGTAATCCCCATGGCGGTTGAAGAAACTTCAATTATTGCAGCCGCATCCTCTGCCGCAAAATGGGTTAAACAAAATGGTGGTTTTAAAACTGAAATTCTTGGAAAAAATATAATTGGTCAGATTCAATTTCCGAAAATAAAGAACCTACAAAAGTTTATTCAAAACATTAATCAGCATTCAGAAGAGTTAATTAAAAAAGCAAATGAAGTTGTTCCAGGGCTCGTTGCTCGAGGAGGCGGTGTTCTTGGTTTGCACATTCGCACTCTTCAACGACCAGATAATGATGAGATGGTTGTATTACACATACTTTGTGACCCATGCGATGCAATGGGTGCGAATCTTATCAATCAAGTGTGTGAAGCATTAAAGAGACCAATAGAGAAAATTACAGGTGAGAAAATTGGGTTGTGTATATTATCTAATCTTGCCGATACAAAGCTTGTTGAAGCAAGATGTGAAATTGAAAATATTGATCCTCTGCTTGGAAAAGCGATAGAAGAAGCAACATTATTTGCAAACCTAGATCCATATAGGTGCGCAACACATAATAAGGGTGTCATGAATGGAATTGATCCCATTCTCATTGCTACAGGTAAT
>CAZPTV010000339.1:0-2833 GCA_964589335.1 uncultured Bacteriovoracaceae bacterium | reverse complement strand
CATCATATTTTGAAAGTTCCTGCAACATTCGAGAGTAAGCCATCGTTTTTAAGCCTAAACCACCGTATTCCTGAGGAACGATTAAACTAAATAAACCAAACTCACGCATCTGTTGCAAAAATTCTGAAGGCAGTTCGCCTGCTCGATCCCATTTTCTAAAATCTTGTTCTTTATCTTTTAGAAGAGTTTCAAGAGAGGCACAAAGCTCTTTAACTGTTCCTTTTTCTTCATCACTCATTTTAGGAAAAGGAAGAATAATATCTTCTTCAATTGTGCCCATACAAAGTGAACGCATGAAACTTGATGTGTTTTTATCCATAATGAAAAGATCCTTTCTTAAGATCAAGATTTTGAGTGAAGCTTAAGTCTATTATAAGGTAGGTTTACCATTTTTCATTTTTTTGTTTTAAATAATTAAATAGGAATAAAATTCCCACCGATGAGTACTCATTCGGAAATAATTATACAGTGATCATTACAAAATGATTCGGTCTTTTGACCACTTATAATACTTGACGGTAGAATCTTAGATGGGATGAGTCTGAAGACCAGTTATGTTATTCAGCAAATATTTTAGAAATGGAGAATGGAATGAAACGGATTTTATTCCTTGTAGTGTTTAATTTATTTATCATTGCTTCTGCGACTGCAAATATTCATTCACTCAATGTAGTCGGCGAAGCAGAAGCGCTCAAAGGAAAAATTTTAGTCTCAAAAGGAAGTATTCTAGCGGTAAATGAGACGGGTGCACTTTCACCATTTAAAACGCAAACTTCAACCGTGGTAGGAACCAATCTCATTTCAGACATTCAAAAATGCAAAACATTAAATGTAAAAGCTGATTTACCATTAGAAAAAGGCGAGAATATAGCCGTTTTGAAAAAAGGTGACTTTGGTTCTGTTAAAAACGCAACCATTGCCGTTGTAAAATTAGTATCAGAAATGGAAATTGAAAATGATGGATTTGATTATCGTCCACTTGAGATTCGTGTTTATGATGGAAAAAATCTGATCACAAAAACAAAATTAGATTTTGATGCATATCCATGTGCTCTTGTTTTAGATCAATATACAAATAAAGAAAATCAGCTGGCATTTGCATGGGTTAGTGTTGGTAATGGATATACAACCGGCGTAACAGTTTTTAACTTAAAGTAGGTGATGAAAATGAAAGCAAGGAATGCGTTAATCGTTTTCTGGTCAGTATCGTTACTAGTCATGATGACGGGTACGAGTTATTCACAAATGAATCCGCAACATAAAAAGCATGGGCTTTGGTGGAAAGTATGGCATCGAAATCCAGATTGTCCTGAATGTCAGGTTGTATATGAAGCACCAATGGAACGACCAAAAGTTGACGTAACCACAATAAAGCCAATTCCGGTTAAGCCCATTCAAGCACCTTTACCAGATTTGCAACCACTTAAACCGAATAATCCTGTTGTGATTTCTACTACACCAACTCAATGTGCGACTTGTCAGCAAGAACAACAAAATACAGAATTGATTACCATTGTAGATAAAGTAGAAGATGTCATTAAAGACAGTTGCTATGAAAAATTTCTAAAATTGGATATTGAGAAAATTCAAAATGCGATTCGTGAATTAGGTTGTCGCGCAGATAACCCTTGTTCAGTAAAAGCAATCTTAGATAAAGTTGCAAAATACATGGGAATTCCAGCAGAACTTCTTTATGCAGTTACATGGACAGAATCCAAGTGGAGTCACTGGGGTGATGACGGTAAAATTTTAAGCCGAGCACTTAAAGAATACGGATTATTACAAATTTCTGATTGGTGGCATAAAAAAGATGCAGAACGAGATTCTGAATTTTTAGATGATAAAGCTTGGGCAGCGGTTGTAGAAGATCCGCTTGCAAATGCAATCAAAGGTGGCGACATTCTACGATGGTCATTACAATATGCTCGAAATTTTAATAGAAAAAATAATAAGGGTTGGAGTGAAAGTGAAATTCATCAAGCCGCATATTCTGTTTATAACGGTGGACCAAAAGCTGTCACTCGATTTAAAAACTCAAATCACAGATATAATAAGAATGATATCTCATTTGAAAATTCAAGAGATAATCAACCTTGGAAAGACTTGATTAAAGATTGTGATAAAAATCCAGAGCCTGTTGTTGTGAAACCTGTTTCTAATCCAACACCAGTAATTGTTGTTGCTGAAGAACCAAAACCAACAACACCGTCACAAAATGATCCTAGTCAGCAAGTACCGCAGACAAATCCATATGGGTTGAGTGCACAAGAGATGCATGAAAAAGAAAATATTCAGCGTTGTATGACTAAACTCAAAGAACACATAGATGAAATTAAAAACTTTGTTCGTGAACACAATTGTAAATCTGATGAGCCTTGCTTAGTGAAAATGATTTTAGATAAGGCTGCTCAGAAATATGATATTCCACAAGCATTGTTATATGCTGTTGCCCAAACAGAATCTGCTTGGTCAGGAAAAGATGACATTTTCAGCCCTCGACATGGTCAATGGCGTTTAAATGGAAATGTTGTTTCAAATGAAAATAAATGTGACAAAGGTGGAAAAAAAGTTGTTTGCAGTACAGACTGGGGTCTAATGCAAATCAATGATTATTGGCATAAAGACAGAACAGATATGGGTCAAATCAAAGATGACGTGTTTTACAATATAATGTATGGAGCGTCACTAGTGAAAAGCCTATATGAAAAAGCTAAAAAATTTAATAAAGATAAAGATAGAAATTGGAGTGCAGAAGAACTATATCGTGCAACATATAGTGCCTATAATGGCGGTGAAAGCAATTTGCCACGATTTGAATCTGAAAAGCATCAAA
>CAZPTV010000338.1:0-2841 GCA_964589335.1 uncultured Bacteriovoracaceae bacterium | reverse complement strand
TATTGACCTTGTTTTAATATTTCAACTAGGCGGGATCCTCGGCTTAATTGTTTTTGTGTTGCCGGATCCAAATCGCTTCCAAACTGTGCAAACGCTGCCTTCTCTCTGTATTGAGCCAAATCTAATCTTAATGTACCAGAAACATGTCTCATGGCTCTAATTTGTGCAGATCCACCAACGCGCGAAACTGAGATACCCACGTTTACCGCTGGGCGCACACCGGAATAAAATAAATCTGACTCTAAAAATATTTGACCATCGGTAATTGAAATTACGTTAGTTGGAATATATGCCGAGACGTCTCCAGCTTGTGTTTCAATTATTGGTAGTGCAGTTAATGAACCGCCCCCCAAAGCATCGCTGAGTTTTGCAGCACGTTCAAGTAAGCGTGAATGTAGATAAAACACATCGCCCGGATATGCTTCGCGGCCCGGAGGTCTTCTTAACAACAAAGAAAGCTGACGGTATGCTTGTGCTTGTTTTGTTAAATCGTCATAAACAATCAATGCATGTTTTCCGCTATCTCTAAAATATTCTGCCATTGTAACGCCGGTGTATGGCGCTAAAAATTGTAAAGGAGCTTGTTCCGATGCCGTAGCTACTATTATTGTAGTATAATCTAAAGCGCCGTGCTGTCTTAGTTTCTCAACGACGAGTGCGACTGTGGATTGTTTTTGTCCAATTGCTACATAAAAACAGTAAACACCTTTTCCCTTTTGATTAATGATTGTATCGATCGCAATTGCTGTTTTGCCAGTTTGTCGGTCACCAATAATTAATTCACGCTGACCTCTTCCAATCGGAATCATTGCATCGATTGCTTTAATCCCTGTTTGAAGTGGCTCTTTAACTGACTGTCTTGCAACAATCCCCGGAGCCTTAATTTCTACTTTTCTAAAATTTTTAGATTTAATATCACCCTTACCATCGACCGGAATTCCGATTGCGTTTACAACTCTACCAAGCAATTCCTCGCCGACAGGAACTTGTACGATTTTATTGGTTCTTTTTACAACCGTTCCCTCTTTAACAAGCGTATCGTCACCCAAAATTGCAACACCCACCGCTTCGCCTTCAAGGTTTAGAACCATTCCGGAAACATTGTTTCCGAAGTCTAACATTTCCCCTGCCATCGCATTTTCTAGACCGTAGATTTTAGCTACACCGTCTCCGACAGAAATAACGGTTCCAACTTCAGCGACTTCAATTTTCTTTTCATAATCTGTGAGTTGTTTTTTAATTAAATTTGTAATTTCTTCTGCTTTGATTTTATTCATTGCTCTTACCTTTCAAGCTGGTTCTTTAAATTTAAAATTGCGGTTTTTAAGCTTCCGTCAAAACGTTTTCCTTGAACATTTACAACCAAACCACCTAAAATACTTTTGTCTGTTTTTTGTTCTAAAATAACTTTTTTCCCAATTTTTTTAGAAAATGCTTTGCTCAAATCATCTCTCTCAGAATCTGTAAGCACATCAACCGTTGTTACATCTCCCAATACGATTCCCTTGGTGTTGTTAAGTGCGTTCTTATACCCTTCAACCATTTCTGAAAAAATTCTAGCCCTACCCTTTGAAACAAGTAGTTCAAAAACTCTTGCAACTAGTTTGCTTAATCCAGCAAGTCGCACAAACTCGATCGCTAGCTTTTGTTTTTCAGTATAAGAAAAGGATTCAGAAATAATTGCTGTTGAGAATGATTTGTTATCATTAAGAAACTGATCTAATTCATTCAACTCAACTAGCGTTTCCTCTTCAAGCGAAACATCTTTTGCGGCTTCATAAAGCGCCTGTGCATATGTTTTGGCAACCGCTCCAACTTTCATTTATCTCTCCACCTTGCCAACATACTCCGTTAATATTCTTTTTTGGTCTGCTGCCGAAACTTTTTCTCGAATCATTTTTTCAGCAAGTTCAATTGCCTTTTCAATAATTTCTTTTTTAATTTCTCCTCGAGAGTCTTCAAATGCCATTTTAGAACTAGCTTCCGCGTCTTTGATAATTCTTTCTGCCGTCTTTTGGGCAGTCTCTATAATTGTATTTCTTGCAACCTCTGCCTCAATCTTAGCCTTTGCAACAATTTCGCTAGCTTCTTTATCGAGTCCCATTAGTTTAACGTTAAACTCTTTATATTTTAGTTCTGCTTCTTCTTTTGCCTTTCTAGCTTCATCAACTTCTTTTTTAATCAATTCACTTCTTTCTTTTACCATATTTAAAGTTGGTTTTTTAAGCTTCCAAAACAGTAGCACCGCGAGAATAGAAAAATTTACAACCTGTAGCCATATTCCGTGCATTAGTTACTCCTGCCTAAAACTTTTTCGACAATTTGTGCGGCAATTCCCGGGACCGTTGTCTTTAACTCCTCAATCGTATTTCTTTTTTGGCTTTCCATTTCTGCGTTTGCATTTTGTATAAATACTTTTGCTTTCAGCGATGCCTCACTTAATAATTTAGATTCTTGAGCCTTCCCGTCCTGCTCTGCTGTATTTGCGATTTTACGAGCTTCATCATATGAACCACGTATAGATGCTAAATATTTTTGCATCATTTCTTCTGCGCGACTCACAAGCGCAATGGCTTCTTCTTTTGCGCCGCTTGTTTTGGCTCTTCTGTCGAGGATCAGTTTTTGAAATGGTTTAAAATATAACTCGCTAAGAACAAAGTAGAGCGAGACCACAAGTATAAACAGGGGGACGAATGATGAATTTAAACCAAGTTGATTTGCAACAGCCCGTAATTCTTCCATTTTTTAACCTTAGATTTTAGGTATTTGACGAGTAGCACGCGACTGTTTGATGGTCAAGCGGGAATTTGTTTTGATTTTATTTTTAAGATGCACCAATTT